>CAZBSR010000047.1:0-10776 GCA_964494575.1 uncultured Methylophilaceae bacterium
ACCGTGGAAGAATATCGTATCAACGGCGAGCTCTATATGCTGAAAATTACTCCTGAGCATGGCGTGCCTTACTATTTGCAGAAGGAAGACCAGGATGGCGGCTGGGCGCGCATGGACGGGCCGACTCCGCCATTGGTGATACCCAAGTGGGTTTTATTCCGCTTCTAGGTTCCGAGATTGATCGAGAGGGCTGAAAAGCCCTCTTTTAATTTGATTCCCTGTCACCAGGTCCCATGTAATTTAATGCTACGTATCTTAATTATTTCTGAAGCTTTTTATGTCTGTTTATACCACCGTTACTGTTGAGCAATTGCGCGAATGGCTGAAAGCCTATCCTTTAGGCGAGTTGCTTGACCTGCAAGGTATCGCCTCCGGCATTACCAATACCAACTATTTTGTAACGACTACCAGCGGCCGCTATGTGCTTACGCTGTTTGAAAAAAATAGCGCGGAAGAATTACCGTATTTTCTTGACCTGGTGAAGCATCTGGCAGAGCACAATATTCCCTGCCCGAATCCGGCAATCCGGCACGATGGTGGAAGCCTGGGCGAGCTGAATGGCAAGCCGGCAGCATTGGTAAGCTGCTTGCGCGGACAATCCCTGGAGTCGCCTACTGTGGCGAATTGTGCCGAGGTCGGCAGGGTGATGGCGCAGATGCACGTGGCGGGACAAACGTATCCGGCGCATATGGATAATCCCCGAGGCCCTCAGTGGCGCGTGTCGATGGCGGTCAAGGTGGCCGGCCTGCTCGACACAGAAGACCATGCCATGCTGGGCAGCGAGCTGGTTTTCCAGTCCGGTTTCAGCACGGATCATTTACCGCAGGGTGTTATCCATGCAGATATGTTTCGCGACAATGTGCTGTTTGACGGCGACGAGCTGGGCGGAATCATTGATTTTTATTATGCCTGCAACGACGCTTTGCTGTATGACGTGGCGATTGCTGCGAACGACTGGTGCGTCACTGAAGACGGCAGTCTTGATGGCGACAGGCTGGAAGCCTTGCTGCATGCGTACCATGCAGTGCGCCCGTTGACCAAGGGCGAGATTGCAGCATGGCCGGGTGTGTTGCGAACAGCGGCGCTGCGTTTTTGGCTATCGCGCTTGTATGATATGCACTTCCCGCAAGCCGGCGAATTGACTCACGCCAAAGATCCCGGGCATTTTAGGAAGATCCTGAAAAAGCGCATCAACGCGTGATATTTGAAAATCTGGAATACACAGCATGAATAATGAAACGTCTTTGAATAAAAAACCGGGCCAGATAAAAACCGGGCTGAACTGGGTCATCGGCAGCTTCTATCTTTTCCGCCAAAGTCCACGCAAGTGGCTGCTGCTGGCGCTTGCTTATGTGCTGTTGTTCCTGGTACTGCCGGTATTGCCGCATATGCCTACGCTGGTCGCGCTGCTGGTCATCCTGATCTGGCCCGGCTTTATCGCGGTCACTATCGGTATGTACCGTGAAGTGGACCAGGGCCGCGATACCAAGGCGGCTGAGCTGGTTGCACAAATCAAACCGTATATCGGCAGGCTTATCACCCTGGGCGGTATCTGCCTGGTTTATGGGGTCCTGATGGGTATGATTACCCGGGGCGATTCCCAGGCCTTAAGCGAGTTGATCGGTCAAAAGGCTGTCGATCCGGAGCTTATCCTGACACAGGCGTTGCCGCTCATGCTGAAGCTGAGCATACTCATCACCCCCCTGATCATGGCTACCTGGTTTTCGCCTATGCTGATTGCATATCAGGAGTTTTCAGTGGCTGATGCCATCAAGCACAGTATCTGGGCATCCTGGCGTAACCTGGTCGCGCTAGGTGTGGCGTGGCTGGGGCTGACAGTGGCGCTGGTGTCGGTCATGCTGATCGCGGGTATTATCGTTGGTATGGTGGCCGCCTTGTCACAAACCCTGGGCGGCATCCTGATGAGCCTGGTGCTGCTGGCCTCTTTCCTGCTGGCTACCAGCTTTCTGCTGGCCATCCAGTATCTCAGCTATCGGCATGAGTACTATCGGCAGCCATCATTGGCGGACAACGGTATAACCGAGTAGCTTCCCTATAGCGCTTCCAGTTTGGCATATTCCAGCGCCAGCCATTTCAGGCCGCCATTGCCGAAATTGACCTGTATGCGCAAATCGTCACCGCCGCCTTCATAGCTTACTACTACGCCGTTACCGAATTTGGTATGGTTAACCGACTGGCCGATTTTCCAGGGCATGCCCGGCTTTTGCTGGATGGAGACGGAATGGTTGCCTGGCGCAGCATTCGCGGCTTTGTATGCATTGGGTTTTGCATTCAGGCGCTTTAGCAGCTCTTCGGGGATCTCATCCAGAAAGCGTGACGGGATGCCATAGCGCACCTGCCCATGCAGCATGCGGCTCTGGGCATAGCTCAAATACAGGCGTTGCCGGGCGCGGGTGACGGCTACGTACATAAGCCGCCGCTCCTCTTCCAGACCGCTGGCCTCGTATAGGCTTTGTTCGTGCGGGCAGAGGCCTTCCTCCAGCCCGCTGATGAATACTGCCTTGAATTCCAGCCCTTTTGCCGCATGTATCGTCATCAGTTGCAGGGCGTCGCGGCCGGGGTCTGCCTGATGCTCGCCGGCAGCCAGGCTGGCAAAACTCAGGAACGCGGTGAGCATGGTCTGGTTTTCCTCTAGCGCCTCATCGTTTTCATTGAGGAAAGCCACCGCCGCATTAATGAACTCATCGAGGTTGGCGATACGGTCTTCGCCTTCCTTTTCATTTTGATAGTAGTCACGCAGCCCGGATAGCGTGCTGGCGAGCTCGGCCATCTCGGGCAGGCTCAGGCCGGTCGCCTCTTCCTGCATTTGCCGGATAAGCGCCACAAAGCCTTCGAGCCCTTTGCCGGGCCGACCATTACCAACCTTGTTGATAGCCGCCTGCCACAGGCTGCAATTCTGCGAGCGTGCTGACTCCTGTAATTGCTCCAGGCTGCGCGCGCCGATGCCGCGGGTGGGGAAATTGATGACGCGCAGCAATGCAACGTCGTCCTCTCCATTGGCTATCAGGCGCAGATACGCCATCGCATGTTTGATCTCGGCGCGCTCAAAAAAGCGCAACCCGCCATAGACGCGATAAGGCAAGTTGGCCGAGAACAGGGCATGCTCCAGCACGCGCGATTGTGCATTGGAGCGGTAAAGCAGGGCGATTTCATCCAGCCCTGTACCTTCGGCATGCAGCATCCTGACCTCATCGACAATGAAGCTGGCTTCATCAATGTCGTTATACGCTTCGTAGATTCGTACCGGCTCGCCTTTGCCTGCCGAGGTCCACAGGTTCTTGCCAAGGCGGTTGCGGTTGTGTGTGATGATGGCGTTGGCAGCGTCCAGGATATTGCTATGTGACCGGTAGTTTTCCTCCAGTTTGACGATATGCCTGATGGAAAAGTCTTTTTCGAAATCCTGCATATTGCCAACGCGGGCACCGCGAAAAGCATAAATGGACTGGTCGTCATCACCCACGGCAAACATGCAATTGTCTTTTTCGGCCAGTAATTTCAGCCAGAGGTACTGCAGGCGGTTGGTATCCTGGAATTCGTCCACCAGGATGTATTTGAAGCGACTCTGGTAATGCTGGCGCAGATTCGCATCGCGGCTCAGGACTTCGTAGCAACGCAGCAGCAGTTCGGCAAAATCGACCACGCCTTCGCGCTGGCACTGCTTGTCGTATTCCTCATAGATTTCCCGCATGCGCTGAGAATGAGCATCGTAGGCATCTACTGCATGGGCGCGTAAACCCTCTTCCTTGCAGCTGTTGATATAGCCCTGTACCTGCTTGGGCGGGAATTTTTCGTCATCCACGTTCATCTGCCGCATAAGCCGCTTGATGCTGGAAAGCTGGTCTGCGCTATCCATGATCTGGAAGGTGGCGGGTAGCATGGCTTCACGATGATGTGCCCGCAGCAAGCGATTGCACAGGCCATGGAAGGTGCCTACCCACATGCCGCGCGTGTTGATCGGGAGCATGCTGGTCAGGCGTGTCAGCATTTCCTTGGCGGCTTTATTGGTAAAAGTGACAGCCAGCAGGCCGGTAGGTGAAACCTGCCCGGTCTGGATCAGCCAGGCTATGCGGGTAGTCAGCACGCGGGTCTTGCCGCTGCCGGCACCGGCAAGGATCAGGGCGGACTGGTGCGGCAAGGTGACAGCTTCAAGTTGTTTGTTATTCAGGCCAGCGAGCAGGGAGTCGGAGGGGGTATTGGAAAGCATTTGATTGTTCATACGTGATTATCGCAGATGATGCGGCGGGCGAACGCAATCCCAGAATTGGATTGCGCAAAAAAGTGTGAATTTTTTGGAACTAAAAGATGGGCTCCCAGTCCTACAAGAGACGACACAATCGTCTCCCGTTTCTCCTCCCTGAGCGGGAAGCCTTATGCTAATGAGGCTTTTTAGTACCCCGATTTTATTCCCCTTTAATCGGGGTTTTTTTTGCCTGTCACTTATGTGTAACTGCTTGCGTAAAACTAATGGACGGTTTCAATCGGTGATTCAAGTATAAACTCAAAAAATCATGTAAGTAAACATTTTGTTACAAATTTGTTTTTCCAGGAAAATTTGCTCCGACTAATAAAAAAAGCCCCGACTTGTCGGGGCTTTCTCTTTTACAGAATAAATCCTTTGAAAACATGCTGTGCAACCCAATCAGGCAGCACAGCTATTTCACGATTGGATTTATTTACATCATGCCACCCATACCGCCCATGCCGCCCATATCACCACCGCCCATAGCAGGGCCGTCTTCCTTAGGCAGTTCAGCGATCATGCAATCCGTAGTCAGCATCAGGCCGGCTACAGAAGCAGCATTTTGCAGCGCAGAACGGGTTACCTTGGTAGGATCAAGCACGCCCATTTCAACCATGTCGCCATAGGTTTCGTTGGCCGCGTTGTAGCCGTAGTTGCCTTTACCGGCAGCTACGTTGTTGACTACGACGGATGGCTCAACACCAGCGTTGGCAACGATCTGACGCAATGGCTCTTCGATTGCGCGCAGAACAATTTTGACGCCTGCGTCCTGGTCAGCATTGTCGCCCTTGATCTTGGAGATCGCAGCGACAGCACGAATCAGGGCTACGCCGCCGCCAGCTACGATACCTTCTTCAACCGCTGCGCGGGTTGCGTGCAACGCATCTTCAACACGGGCTTTCTTTTCCTTCATTTCGATTTCGGTGGTTGCACCAACCTTGATAACCGCAACGCCGCCAGCCAGTTTGGCTACACGTTCCTGCAGCTTTTCCTTGTCGTAATCGCTGGTTGCATCTTCAGCCTGTTTCTTGATCTGGTCGATGCGGGTCTTGATGTTGCTTTCTACGCCAGCGCCATCAATGATGATGGTGTTTTCTTTGCCTACTTCGATACGCTTGGCTTGGCCCAGGTCTTCCAGCTTGATGTTTTCCAGCTTGAGGCCCAATTCTTCAGCAATCACGGTACCGCCGGTCAGGATGGCGATATCTTCCAGCATGGCTTTGCGGCGGTCGCCGAAACCAGGTGCCTTGACAGCACAGGTCTTCAGGATACCGCGGATGTTGTTCACAACCAGGGTCGCCAATGCTTCGCCGTCGATATCTTCAGCGATGATGAGTAATGGACGGCCAGCCTTGGCAACTTGTTCAAGCGCAGGTAGCAGGTCACGGATGTTGGAGATCTTCTTGTCGTAAAGCAGGATGAAAGGGCTATCCAGCAGTGCGATCTGGCGATCAGGATTATTGATGAAGTAAGGTGACAGGTAACCGCGGTCAAACTGCATGCCTTCAACGATGTCCAGTTCATTTTGCAGGCCTGAACCGTCTTCAACGGTAATTACGCCTTCCTTTCCGACCTTGTCCATCGCATCGGCAATGATCTGGCCGATGGATGCGTCAGAGTTGGCGGAAATGGAGCCAACCTGGGCGATTTCCTTGCTGGTGGTACATGGCTTGGACATGGCTTTCAGTTCAGCAACAGCGGCCTCTACAGCCTTGTCGATGCCGCGCTTCAGGTCCATTGGGTTCATGCCGGCAGCAACAGACTTCATGCCTTCACGGATGATCGCTTGAGCCAGTACAGTCGCTGTAGTCGTACCGTCACCGGCGATGTCTGAAGTCTTGGAAGCGACTTCTTTCACCATTTGCGCACCCATATTTTCGAACTTGTCTTTCAGCTCGATTTCCTTGGCAACGGAAACACCGTCCTTGGTGATGGTAGGGGCGCCGTATGAACGCTCCAGCACAACATTGCGGCCTTTAGGGCCCAGGGTAACTTTTACTGCATTGGCGAGGATATTTACGCCATTGGTCATTTTTTGGCGAACTTCATCGCCGAAACGTACATCTTTTGCAGCCATTTTTAAATCTCCTAACTATTGATATTTATATTTAATTAAGCGTCGATTGCCAGAATTTCATCTTCACTAATAACCAGTAGTTCTTCGCCATCTACCTTGATGGTTTGCGTGCCATATTTTTTGAAATAAACAACGTCGCCAACTTTTACATCAAGCGGAATAATTTTGCCGCTATCATCTCTTTTACCAGTGCCAACTGAAATCACCTTGCCGGTGTCTGGCTTTTCAGTTGCCGTGTCTGGAATTACGATGCCGGAAGCGGTAGTGCGTACTTCCTCCAAGCGTTTAACAATGACATTGTTATGTAATGGACGAATTGCCATGAGTTGCTCTCCTGTTAGTAAATCAAATGTTGTTCGGGACACTAATTGAATAATTCTGAGCAAGGGCGTTAGCACTCTTGCTGATAGAGTGCTAATAATAAGGGCATAAGCCTTCTTTTTCAAGAGCAGGTATGATGAATAACTTGATAACTCGCAGACTTACCGATGGAAGAGGATGCGAGATAAGCAGGTATAGAGCAGGTGCAAAGGAAAATAGCAGTGAGCGAAGAGATAAAGAATGCAGTGATCCAACAACTCAATATCGGGTATAACGCGCCTGAGGACAGGCTACTGCTTAAAATCGGCATGTCGGGCGATACAGAGTTGTCAGTCTGGCTGACGCGCAGGCTCGTAAAAACACTCTGGCAATTATTGCAGGATGCCAACATGGTTGCAGCGGTGGCGCCGGATGTAGATTCTCCCCAGGCGCAGGAGCTGATGCAAAGTTTTACCAAGGAAAGTGCCGCGCAGAAGCTGGATTTCTCCGAGGAATATAAAGCACGTAACCCGGTTAATGATGATGAGTTATTTCTGGCGCAGGACTGCCTTCTCGCCAAGAGCGGTAACGGGACTCCAACCCTGGAGCTGGTTTGCACGAATGGGCAAACGCTTAAAGTGGTCCTGAATCAGGATCTATCGCTGGCGCTGATCAATATGCTGCAAATGGTGACCAAGGAAGCGGTGTGGGATCTTGCTTTCTCCGGCCAGTTATCATTACTGAGCCCTGTTGCTGCCAATACAGTATTGCACTGATAAATTGCACCGATAAGCCTGCCAAGATAAAGCCTGATAAATGAAGAATGACGATTTACTGCAACGCAGCCTCCGGGCCGTCTGGCATCCGTGTACGCAAATGAAGAGCCACGAGAGCGTGCCGCTGATCCCCATTGCGCGTGGGGAGGGCGTGTGGCTTTACGATATGGATGGCAAGCGCTATCTGGATTGCGTCAGCTCATGGTGGGTGAATCTCTTCGGCCACAACAATCCGCAGATCAAGACCGCGATCAAGAGCCAGTTGGACCAACTGGAGCACATCATGCTGGCGGGCTTTACCCATGAGCCTGTAGTGCGGCTTTCGGAAAAACTGTCGGCACTCACTGGTTTGGGACATTGTTTTTATGCCTCGGATGGTGCTTCGGCAACTGAGATTGCCCTGAAGATGAGCTTTCATTACTGGCGCAACAAGGGTCTCGAAAACAAGACCGGATTCATCAGCCTGCAAAACAGTTACCACGGTGAAACGATAGGTGCATTATCGGTGACGGATGTGGCATTGTTTAAAGATACGTATGAGCCATTGTTGAGGCAGAGCACGCAGGTGAGATCGCCGGACTGGCGATTGGCAGAGGATGGCGAATCAGCAGAAGATTACGCGCTGCGCTGTGCAGATGAGCTTGAAGTCTGGCTGCAGGAACATCATCAGGAAACAGCCGCTTTTATTATCGAGCCGCTGGTGCAATGTGCAGCAGGCATGGCGATATATTCGCCGGTTTACCTGAAGCGGGCCAGGGAGATTTGCGACCGTTACCGGGTGCATCTGATCGCCGACGAGATTGCGGTGGGATTCGGCCGCACCGGCACCATGTTTGCGTGTGAGCAGGCAGCCATCCGACCTGATTTCATGTGCCTGTCCAAGGGCATTACCGGCGGCTACCTGCCGTTATCCGTCACGCTTGCTACCGATGAAATCTATCAGGCTTTTTATGATGACAAAACTGCGCGGGGCTTTCTGCATTCGCATAGCTATACCGGTAACGCGTTGGCTTGCAGCGCTGCATTGGCTACCCTGGATATATTTGAGCAGGACGCTGTCCTGCAAAATAACCGGCAGAAATCCGCCTATGTGAGCAGCAAACTGCAAGCGCTCACTAATCTTCCCATCGAGAATAGGCGCAACATCGGCATGATCTGGGCATTTGAGGCGGTCACGGCCAAACCGGAATGCCAGCAGCGCTTTTACCAGGCTGCATTACAGCGCGGTTTGCTATTGCGCCCCATCGGCAATACTGTTTATCTGATGCCGCCTTACATCATCAATGAAACAGAAGTCGACTGGATGGTCGAGCAACTGGCTCATTCGCTCACTGAAGTCTGCTGACGCCATGACTATATCTCTCTTCAGGATTCTTATATCTGCGTTGCTGGCGACGTGTTCGCTGCTGGCATCATTTGCAGCCCAGGCCGAATTGCCTACAGCAGTCAGTCGGGCCCTGGTGGAAAACAGCGTGCCGCTAAACAGCGTCTCCGTATTTGTGCAACGCGTCGATGCGCCGCAGGCGATTATCCAGCACGAAGCAGACAGGGCGCTTAATCCTGCCTCCACCATGAAGCTGCTTACCACCTATGCAGGCCTTGAACTGCTCGGGCCGGCGTATCGCTGGCGCACGGAAATCTATACCAATGGCAAGCTTAGCGGCGGTGTACTGGAAGGCGACCTGATACTGAAAGGTTATGGCGACCCGGATCTGATGGCGGAAGATTTCTGGCACATGCTCAACAGCTTGCGGCAGGCGGGGGTCAAGGAGATTCGCGGTGATCTGGTGCTGGATCGCAGTTATCTTTCTGCCGCCGATATCGGTGCAGGTGAGTTCGATAATGAGCCTTATCGAGCATACAACGCAGTACCCGGCGCGCTTGTCGTTAACCTGAATTCCACCAGTCTTGGTTTTTCGCCTGAGGGGTCGGGGGTCAGCATAAAGCCGGACCCTGAGCTGCCGCAGATCAAGATCATCAATCGCCTGAAACTAGTGCAGTCGGCTTGCGGTGACTGGAAGAACAAACTGCGCTATAGCGTTGTCCCACAATCTGATAGCGCAACCGTCGCGCTTGATGGAGTTTACGCGGCCGATTGCGGCAGCAAGTATCTTGACCTCAGTCTTTTCGATGACGCTACATATACTTTTAACCTGTTCCGCAAAATCTGGCCGCAACTTGGCGGCAGTCTGCGCGGTGGCTTGAAACTGGGCACCGTCCCGGATAATGCAGTGAAATTGCTGCAGCAGGATTCGCCAACCATGGCTGACGTCATCCGGCGCATCAACAAATACAGTAACAACCTGATGACACGCCAGCTATTGCTGACCATAGCGGCGGAGCGCGAAGGCTCGCCCGGAACCGAAGCCAATGGCGACATTGCCATGCGTAAATGGCTTGCGGACAAGGGCATGGATTTCCCCGAGCTGGTGATAGAAAACGGGGCGGGATTATCGCGTAGCGAACGTATCAGCGCGCAGCATATGGGCGAGCTGTTAGTGAATGCTTACACAAGCCCGGTCATGCCGGAGCTGATGTCCTCGCTACCTATCCTGGCGGTAGATGGCACCACTGCGCGCCGCTCCAAAACCAGTGCGGCGCAGGGCAGGGCGCACCTGAAAACCGGTTCGCTGGATGGCGTGCGCTCTATCGCGGGCTATGTGCTGGATCAGGCGGGCAGGCGCTGGGTAGTCGTGTTCATGGTCAACCATCCGCGCGCCGCATTTACCAAAGCGGCGCAAGATGTATTACTGGACTGGGTTTACCAGCAGCGCTAAGCAGTCATTAAGTATTTCTGGCAGCAGGGCCGGAATGGAATTCGGGTATCATATTGTCTTCCGAAACGGGAGGTTTAATGAGACACATATCGTTTTTGGCCGGTGTACTGGCCTTGGCAATGATGACCACGAGCGGTTGCAAAGCCGGGTCTGAATCTGCCGCTACAAAATCATCAACTGAGGAAAAAACTGCAATGAGCACAGGCATTACTGAACTTGTAAAGAAAGATACCGTAGTAGGCGAAGGGCGTGAAGCCGAAGCCGGTTTCAACGTTACCGTGCACTACACCGGCTGGCTGTATGACGCATCCAAGCCAGATGGCAAAGGCGAAAAATTTGACAGCTCGCTGGACAGGCGCGAGCCATTCGTATTCTTCCTGGGCGGCGGTCAAGTGATTCGGGGCTGGGATGAAGGCTTTGCGGGGATGAAAGTCGGCGGCAAGCGCACGCTCATTATTCCGCCGGAGATGGGTTATGGCGCACGCGGTGCAGGCGGTGTTATCCCGCCAAATGCTACCCTGATTTTTGATGTTGAGCTTCTGGACATCAAATAATCAAATGAAAGCTCGCATCAAATGGATTGAA
>CAZBSR010000048.1:0-10756 GCA_964494575.1 uncultured Methylophilaceae bacterium
CAGAAAATGAAGAATGGACTTACTGATGCATAACTAAACTAGGACATAAGCTGAGGCCGGTCGTGTCTGGGTTTGAGCGCATATTTTTCGATCAGCCGATACAGGGTAACGCGTGACACTCCCAAGTCACGGGCCGCGACTGTTATGTTGTTGTGATTTTTCTGTACCGCGTTACGTATTACATCCCGCTCAGCTAAACGCCTGGCTTCATCCAGCGTCACCACTTGGCGCTTGGAGGTACGGCGCTCGATCGCTAGATCCGCCGGAGTGATGAGGCGCCCCTCACACATCACCATGGCATGCCGGATACGGTTGATTAATTCGCGAACATTGCCAGGCCATGTGTAATCGTTCATGACTTGTAAACAATCATGGGAAAATCCCTTTATGTTGCGCCGCTTTTCATAGGAAAATTTTTCGAAGAAATACTTTGCAAGCAGTTCGATATCGCCGTGCCTTTCCCTCAGGGCAGGCGTCTTGAGGGGCAGCACATTCAGTCTATAAAAAAGATCCTCGCGGAAGCGGCCTTCAGCAACTGCCGCCTCTAAATCTACATGAGTCGCCGCAATCACACGTACATTGACATGTATCGGCTCAATACCACCGAGCCGTTCGATAGTTTTTTCCTGCAGGAAGCGTAATAGATTCAGCTGCAGTTCCAGTGGCAGGTCACCAATTTCATCCAGGAAGATGGTGCCACCACTAGCCGCCTCAATACGGCCAATCTTGCGTTGTGCGGCACCGGTGAAAGCACCCTTTTCATAGCCGAACAATTCAGACTGGATCAAGTTATTGGGCAGAGCGCCACAGTTGACTGCAACGAAAGGGCCATTGGCCCATCGTGAGCGCTCATGTATTGCAAGAGCGCTCAACTCTTTGCCGGTACCGCTCTCTCCCGTAATCAGCACTGGTGCATCCACACCTGCAATCTTGCGAATACAGCGAAACAAATGCTGTATCTGCGGGCTTGAGCCTACCATTTCATACTCGCCGGGCTGCATTTCATTGAGCACTGTACCGTTCCACTTCATGGAAGCCATGCCGTATGCATGACCAAGTGTCACTAGTAACCGCTCGGAATCTGGGGGAAGTGTGTGGTAATCATAAAAAGACTCACGGATTATCTGCTTGATACTACTCTGGCTAATGCAATTATCAGGGAGTAGTGCGATCCACTCCACGCGCTCTGAGTCGCGGAAGAGTTTCTCAATCGGGGGTAGCAAGCATGTATTGGCAAAATGGAACTGGGCCAGCGCAACCAGGGGTCGGCGCTTCTCAATTAATTTTGCAGCTTTGGCAACATCGCCGGTATATTCAACATTCCACCCAGCGCCCCGCATCTCGGGCACCAGCACAGGCGGAAAATTAGAGGCATTAAAATAAAGTAAATCCCGCGTTCCATCGCTATCCATATGGCCTCCCCTTTCATATGCAATATATGTCAATCAATAAGCATATTGGGATACCGTTAAAACTTTATTACAATAACTGCCACATAAC
Organism: uncultured Methylophilaceae bacterium; assembly: GCA_964494575.1. Lineage (GTDB taxonomy): Bacteria > Pseudomonadota > Gammaproteobacteria > Burkholderiales > Methylophilaceae > JBCKUK01. The sequence continues at coordinate 1,501 of CAZBSR010000048.1, forward strand.
TTTTAACGGTATTGTGCAGTAACAACGGCTGAATTTAATCAGGGGGAGAAAATTATCAGCCTTTAATTTAAAATCTGCAATCTCGTTAAAAACCCGAACAGCATTAAATGCGGCCTTATAAATTTATATGCTATTGTTTTATAACAAATATATATGGAAATATCACGGCATCTCATCCTCGATTTGTTTCATATCTGAAACGGTTTTTTTGATTAAGTCGATGAAATAATTACACAAATTGCTGCTTATTCAGCTTTCCACTCAAAAAAAACGGCTTGTGTCGCATAAGCGAACAAGCCGTTTTTATACACTCTAGCGCCCGTTAAATTATCTGCGCTAAAACCTATTAACTAAGATGGTTTTAGGCAGCCTCTTCCTCATGTTCTTCCGCAGGCGCCAGATTCAAATGCATTTGTGTACTGGTGTTGAGGAGGTACTTATCCTTTGTTGTATCGCCCCGGGCAGTTTCAATATTAGCCAGATAGGCTTCATCTATATCGCCGGTAACGTAGTTACCATCAAAACATGAGCAGTCGAAAACTTCTATATTAGGGTTACTCAAACGCACATCAGCTACCAGTGCATCCAGATCCTGATAAATCAACGCATCAGCGCCAATTTCCGCACAGATCTCTTCATCGGTGCGCCCGGTCGCAAGCAACTCGTCGCGCGAAGGCATATCAATGCCATATACATTGGGAAAGCGCACCGGAGGTGCTGCCGAGGCAAAGTAGACCTTGTTGGCACCGGCGTCCCTGGCCATTTCTACGATTTGCCTTGAGGTCGTGCCACGTACGATGGAGTCATCAATCAGTAATACGTTTTTACCCTTGAACTCCATACCGATGGGATTCAGCTTCTGGCGTACGGATTTTTTGCGCAATGCTTGGCCCGGCATGATGAAAGTGCGGCCAATATAGCGATTTTTGATGAACCCTTCACGGTAAGTCAGGTTCAGAGCGTTGGCCAACTGCAAGGCGCTGGGGCGGCTGGTATCCGGAATGGGAATCACCACATCGATATCGAGATGGCTCCATTCCCTGTGAATTTTCTCGGCCAGGCTTTCGCCCATGTGCAAACGGGTTTGGTAGACGGAAACACCATCTATCACCGAGTCGGGACGGGCCAGGTAGACATACTCAAAAATGCAGGGATGCAACTGGGGATTCTCCGCACACTGGCGCGAGAAGAAATTACCATCCATATCGATAAAGACGGCCTCGCCAGGCTCAACATCGCGTACCAGCGTATAGCCCAATACATCCAGCGCCACGCTCTCGGAAGCAACCACATATTCAACGCCATTTTCACTATCATGCCTCCCGATGACCAGCGGGCGAATACCATTCGGGTCGCGGAATGCCAGCAGCCCAAAATTGGCAATCATCGCCACGACGGCATAGGCGCCGCGGCAGCGCCTGTGCACACCTGCCACCGCCTCGAACACCATATCGGCATTCAATAGTGAGTTGTGGGCGGTATGCTCAATCTCATGTGCAAGTACATTAAGCAGGACTTCGGAATCGGAATTGGTATTGATATGGCGCAGATCCTGACGGAACATCTCCTGTGTCAGTTGCGCGGAATTGGTCAGGTTACCGTTATGCCCGAGGACGATGCCAAACGGTGAGTTTACATAGAACGGCTGGGCCTCTGCGGCAGAGGATGAACCGGCAGTGGGATAGCGAACGTGGGCAATACCGGCATTACCCTTGAGGCTACGCATATGGCGCGTCTGGAACAGATCCTGCACCATCCCGTTGCCTTTGTGCATATGGAAGGTGCTACCCTCACAAGTTGCAATACCGGCAGCATCCTGGCCGCGATGCTGTAAAACCAGCAGTCCGTCATAAAGCAACTGGTTGACTGGGGTCTTGCCAACTACACCAATAATTCCACACATTAGTTAAATGTCCCGTGAGTCTGAATTCTATGTCCTGAAATCTTGAGCAAAGCCTGACAATTCAATATTGAGCCACAACCGGGTTTAAACAAGACCCAATTTAGTCGTATTTGATATGCTTTGCAATGTCGCTGGGGAACCATGGCAGCAAACTTGTTACCACATATTCCAGCGGCGCACTAAACATCGCGTTGCGCCAGCGTATATCTTTAGGGGCCGAGGTAAAACCGGCCAGGAATACCAGCATCCCTACAATCACCAGGCCTCGTATCAGGCCGAAAATCCCACCAAAAATCCGATCAAGCCAGCCCAGTCCTATGCTCTTAAAAAGTTGCGATAATGCGATTGCCAACAAGGTACAAACCAGCAGTGTTGCCAGAAATAAAATCAGAAAAGCCGCGAGCATCCTCAAAGATTCTGTTGGAATTGCCTGCGGCAACAAAGGCACCAGTTCCAGCATATAAATCTTTGCTACAAAGAAGGCAGCGACCCAGCCAGCCAGCGCCAGTACCTCCCGCACAAAACCCCGCATGACACTTAACAAGACCGATAATCCTACAATGGCAAGTACGACATAATCAAAACTTGTCATGGGTGAGTATTACCTTGTTGCCTAGGAATCCTGTTTGTTCGGAACCACCATGCCGGACAACCCGGCATCCTTGATCGCGATCAGTGCATCTTCTGCCTGAGCTCTATTTGGAAAAGGTGCCGTACGCAACCGGATCTTTTCGCCTTTTGATGTTTCCAGCTTTTCAGTAGAAGACTTGTACCCCAAGGCTTGCAGTTTTTGCTGGAGCTTCTTGACGTTTGCCGCATCGGAAAAAACACCAATTTGCACGACAAATCCATCGGTTTTAATTGCATCGGCCAGCGCGGGCTTGGCGGGTTCGTTTTTCACTGCCGCAGGTTTCACGGGCTCAGACTGTAGGGGTTTTTCAATCGGCGTCTCTGCTACCGGAGAATGCTGCGGCTGTGGTTTCGGCAACTCTTCAACGGCATTGGCCGAACCGCCCGGCAGGTTTTCCAGGCTTGATTCAGGTAATGGCTTTACCGGCACGACAGGGACAACCTTGGAAGTGAAATCGGTGCCATCCTGACTCGGTATCGTAATTGCGATCTCCTGCTGCTGGGTTTTGGCAGACCTATCATCCAGCACCATGGGCAGTATGGTAATCATCAGCAGAACCAGCGCAATTGCACCTACCAGGCGTCTGCGAGCACGTTTCTTGAATTGAATTTCCTGCTCATTTAGCTGGCTGGGCGGCATTTAAATAATCCTAATCATTGCGGTGAATTGAAGCCAAAACGCGCATTACATCAGCAACCGTGAAGAACGAACCGAATACGATTATTCTATCATTTTTGCCGGCATCCAAAAAGGCTCGGCGATAGGCTGAAGCAATATCCTCAAAAGCCAGGACATCATTATCTGCATCGTGCAGATGGATCGCATGGGCTAACTGCGTTGCGGTAGCGGCTCGTATATTATCGATACCTGCCACATACCAGGCATCTATCCGGGAGGCCGTAGCAGCCACCACTCCATCAATATCCTTATCCGCCAACATGGAAAATACGGCCAATGTACGGCCTGCACAAGGAGATTGAAGCAGGTTTTTAGCCAGCACCAGAGCCGCATGTGGGTTATGTGCGACATCCAGAATCACCTGGGGATTATCGGAAATCCGCTGGAAACGGCCTGCCAGCCTGACTGCACGAAGACCGGAGGCCATATAAGCTTGGGCGACAGGCAATTGAGCTTGCAGGGTATTGATCGCCGCTATTGCGCAGGCAGCATTACCGAGCTGAAAATTGCCGACCAATGCTGGCAATGGCAATCCCTTAATGGCCGTCTTACCTTCCAGGTAAGCACAGTTATTACCATCTGCTGTAATTGAAAACTCGCGCTGTATCAATTTTAAGTCAGCGCCAATATTGGCTGCGTGCTTGAGCAGGCTGTCTGGCGGATTTATATCGCCGCAGATTGCAGAAATACCCGGGCGGAAAATACCGGATTTTTCGTAACCGATAGCCTCACGGCTATTGCCCAGAAAATCCATGTGGTCGAGATCTATGCTGGTCACTATGCAACAGCTCGGCTCAAAGACATTCACTGCGTCCAACCTGCCACCCAGCCCAACCTCCATGATTGCCACATCAACATTCGACTGCATGAAATGCCACATGGCGGCCAGGGTGCCGAACTCGAAATAAGTCAGCAATACGTCCTCACGTGCCATCTCCACAGCCAGGAACGCCGCGCACAAGGATTCATCGCCAACCTCCTCGATGCCTACATGTACACGCTCGTTATAGCGCAGAAGATGAGGTGAGCTATAACAGCCGACACGATAGCCAGCTTCATGATAGATGCGCTCGAGCATGGCGCAGGTGGAGCCTTTGCCGTTGGTGCCTGCAACAGTGATCACAGGGAAATCGGGGTCAAGCTTCAGGCGCTGCCTGACTGCATCAACGCGATCCAGACCCATGGCAATGGATTTTGGATGCTGCGCCTCGATATAGTGAAGCCATCCGGCCAGATCAACCGGTAGCGCTGTCACAAGTAAAGGTTGCAGTGGTTTAGGCAACAGCCGGTAATCGTTGCATATGGGTGATGAGCGTCACTATCCTGTCACGCATCTCACGTCTATCAACGATCATGTCAATCGCGCCATGCTCGAGTAGGAACTCCGCCCGCTGAAACCCTTCGGGCAATGTCTCGCGCACTGTTTGTTCGATCACTCGCGGGCCGGCAAAACCGATCAACGCTTCAGGTTCGGCGATGATCACGTCGCCCAGCATCGCAAAACTCGCAGACACACCGCCCATGGTCGGGTCGGTCAGCACCGAGATATAGGGCAGTTTCGCCTGGCTTAACTGGGTAAGTGCTGCACTGGTCTTTGCCATCTGCATGAGTGATAGCAAGCCCTCTTGCATACGCGCACCGCCGCTGGCAGAAATGCAGATGAATGACGCTTTGTGCTTAATGGCGGCCTGAATGCCGCGCACAAAACGCTCTCCCACCACTGAGCCCATCGACCCGCCCATGAACTTGAATTCAAACGCGGCGATGACTACAGGAATGGTCTTGATATTACCCTGTGTGACAATCAGCGCATCAGTTTCCCCGACATCTGATTGCGAAGCTTTTAGTCTGTCGGCGTAACGCTTGCTATCCTTGAACTTGAGTGAGTCTACCGGCAATACTTCCGTGCCGATTTCAACCCGCCCTTCGGCATCCAGCAATGAATCAAGACGCGCCCTGGCAGAAATACGATTGTGATATCCACACTTGGGACACACCTCGGCATTGCTTTCCAGATCAGTGCGATAAAGGACAGACTGGCATGAGGGGCATTTGCTCCAAAGCCCTTCAGGCACGGTTTTCCTGGACGCACCCATGGCGCGCTTGATTTTGGGAGGTAAGATTTTTTCTAGCCAACTCATTGCTTATTCCTTTTCAACTTCCAGCACCTGGCAGGAGTCTATGGCCTGACGCAACTCCATCATCAATGCAGCCAGATCTGATGCCAAGCTTTTTGCATCCTGGTCCGCCTGCTCTATCGTCTGTACCAAACGGCTTCCTATAACAACGGCATCGGCAATCTTCGCAACAGCTTTGGCAGTGGATGCATCGCGCACACCAAAACCGACACCCACGGGCAAACTGGTTTTGCTGCGAATAGCGGCAACCCGATCAGCCACTTCGGCGATATCCAGATTCTGCGCGCCTGTAACACCTTTAAGCGAAACATAGTAAACAAATCCGCTGGCCTGGCTGACGATAAGCTCAATGCGCGCGGCTTCGGTAGTGGGAGACAGTAAAAATATAGGGTCAATCCCGCGGCTCTGCAGTAGGCCATTGAATTCGCCGCATTCCTCCGGTGGGTAATCCACGGTAAGCACCCCATCGACACCCGCGGCTTTTGCACGGTCAGCAAAGCGTTCGTAGCCCATTGCCTCTACCGGGTTCGCATACCCCATCAGCACTACCGGTGTCTGAGCGTCCTGTTTGCGGAATTCAGCGACCATCCCCAGGACATCAGACAAGCTTACCTGATGCGCCAAAGCACGCTCGCTAGCGCGCTGGATAACGGGGCCATCCGCCATGGGATCGGAGAATGGTACACCCAGCTCGATAATATCCGCGCCGCTTTTGGCTAATGCATGCATTAGCATGACTGTATGCTTCGGGTGCGGGTCACCCGCTGTAATGTAAGGAATCAGGGCTTTCCTGCCATCCCGCCTGAGGTTTTCGAATGTGGTCTGGATACGTGACATTACAGTTTAATCCCGGCAAGATTGGCTACAGTGTTGATATCCTTGTCACCGCGACCCGAAAGATTGACCAGCAGAACCTCGTCGCGCTTCATGGTAGGCGCAAGCTTGGCAGCATAAGCAAGGGCATGGCTGGATTCCAGTGCAGGAATAATGCCTTCCATACGGCACAGGGTATGAAAAGCCTGCAACGCTTCGTCATCCGTGACTGCTACATACTCGGCGCGATGGATATCCTTGAGCCAGGCATGCTCCGGCCCCACTCCAGGATAGTCGAGGCCGGCCGAGATTGAGTGTGTCTCGACAATCTGGCCATTCTCATCCTGCATAAGATAGGTGCGGTTGCCATGCAGTACGCCAACAGGGCTGTTCGCCGTCAGCGGGGCGGCGTGCTTGCCGGTTTCCATGCCGTGCCCAGCGGCCTCGACGCCAATGAGGCGCACATTCTCTTCATCTATATAAGGGTAAAAAATGCCCATAGCGTTAGAACCACCGCCGACACAGGCAATAATGGCATCCGGCTGACGACCGGTCAGCTCCGGCATCTGGCGCTTGGCCTCAATGCCGATAATGGATTGAAAATCACGCACCATCATCGGGTATGGGTGCGGCCCGGCCACGGTGCCGATGATGTAAAAGGTATCCGCGATATTGGTTACCCAATCGCGCATGGCTTCGTTCAGCGCATCCTTCAGTGTCTTGGAGCCGGACTCTACTGGCACGACTGTCGCACCGAGCAGCTTCATGCGGAATACGTTCGGCGATTGACGCTTAACATCTTCCGAGCCCATATAAACCACACACTCCAGCCCCATGCGTGCGGCCACTGTAGCTGTTGCCACACCATGCTGGCCGGCACCGGTTTCAGCAATGATGCGCCGCTTTCCCATACGCTTGGCAAGCAGGGCCTGGCCTATACAGTTGTTTACCTTATGTGCACCGGTATGATTCAGGTCTTCGCGCTTGAGATATATCTGCGCACCGCCAAAGTGATCCGACAGGCGCTTGGCGTGATAAATCGGGCTTGGGCGACCGACGAAATACTTCAGGTCGTGTTCAAATTCCGCTAAAAATTCGGGGTCGTTGCGATAGCGGTCATACATTGCTCGCAGCTCTTCAAGCGCTTCAATCAATGTTTCCGCTACAAAAATGCCACCGTAAGGGCCAAAATGACCGCGCCCATCGGGAAAATCATATTTCTGCTGCATCAAATACCCCTCGCATGAACGCGGCAATTTTCTCCGCATCCTTAATTCCCTTTTCTCGTTCCACACCGCCACTTACATCTACTGCATAAGGGTGCACCTGCCTGATAGCCGCCCCAACATTAGCGGCATTCAGACCGCCAGCCAATACAACCCTCTGGGGCAAGCCTGTAGGGATTAGATTCCAGTCAAACGTACGGCCCGTACCTCCTGCCACACCTTCGGCATACGCATCCAGCAACAAAGCTTTAGCGTCGCTGTAACGAGTTGCGTATTGTAGCAAATTTGTCCCTGCTTGAACTCGCACTGCTTTCATGTACGGCAGGCCGTATTGACGACACTGCTCAGGCGTTTCGTCGCCATGAAATTGCAATATATCCAGCCTAAGGCTTTGCAGTACCTGATGAACCTCCTCCGGCGCGGGGTCAACAAACAGGCCAACCGTGCTGATAAAGGCAGGCAACCCGGCAACGATCTCTGCCGCCTCAGCGAGGCTGACATTGCGTGGACTCTTGGCATAGAAAATTAGACCGATGGCATCGGCACCTGCATTTACTGCTTCTTGTGCATCTTCTATGCGGGTAATACCACAAATTTTTACACGGGTTCGCAATTGGGTAATCTGGCCGGATGTAGTGAGGTTGATAGGGTAACTTAAACTGAAATGACTGTCACATAAACGGTCGTCGCGCGGCGTACTATACAAGCCCTCAGGGCAGACCGACACTCAGGCTGCGCTGTGTATTCGGCAAGCCCCATTTGGCCTCATAGTCGACACCGGTCAGGTACAAGCCTGCAGGAGAGAATGTGGGAGGAGACAATGCGCGGTCGCGACTTTGCAACAGTTCCTCCATGTACTCTGGCTGATACTTGCCCTTGCCTACATAAACCAGCGCACCCACCATGTTCCGCACTTGATGATGCAGAAATGCGTTTGCAGAGAAATCGAACAGTAAGTTATCTCCTATACGCTTCACTTCAACTCGATGTAACTGTTTGACAGGAGATTTTGCCTGGCATTCTGCCGCACGAAAAACACTGAAATCGTGCTCGCCCCTCAGATAAGCCATGGCCGCCTGCATCTTCTCAATATTCAACGGCATGTGATACCAGCCAGCCTTGCCGTCCATGATGGCGGGAGCCACGGGCCTGTTGACCAACAAATACTGGTAACTACGCTGCCTGGCCGAAAAACGTGCATGGAAATCACCATCTACCTCTTGCGCCCATAAAACCCTGACGGCTCGCGGCAAATGTGCATTTACGCCGCGTATCCATGCGGCAATGGGACGCGGCGTTGTCGTATCGAAGTGCACCACCTGGCAAAGTGCATGCACACCCGTATCCGTACGCCCAGCCGCAGCAACCCTAAGCGCATGGCCTGCAATAATCTGTAGTGCAGCCTCAAGACTATCCTGTATGCCACAACCGCTGGTCTGGCTTTGCCAGCCGCAGAAACCGGCACCGTCATATTCCAGGCCCAGAGCTATGCGCATAGCAGGAAAATCCCGAGAGTAGCCAGAACAACGAGCACCAACAGATCAACGCGACCAGGCTGCGGCGACTCTAGCCGAATGAGTTCCGGCCCTTCAGTTTCGCGCCCACCAGATGAAGCAATTTCGAGCTTATCGAATATGCCGCCGCGAACCTCATCAAGTAATGCACCCTTGGGCGCCTGCTCGACATAATGCAGAGTGAGCCACAGTCTTGCGGCAAAGCGCTCTGGATTCAGTTTTAATACACGCAATGGCGTAGATAGCAGATAAAAGCCCGCAATCAGGCTTTCACGATTGGTGGTGGCAAGCAGCAAGGCTAGCCCCGCGAGCATGACGCAAATTTTTGCGGATTGAAGCAGGCCCGCAGACAG
>CAZBSR010000049.1:0-10716 GCA_964494575.1 uncultured Methylophilaceae bacterium
GGCTGGAAGGTTTACGATATTGTCATCGAAGGTGTGAGCCTGGTGACAAATTACCGTAGCCAGTTTGGCAACGAAATCCGCCAATCCAACCTTGACGGGCTCATTCAAAAGCTGGTTGAGAAGAATAAAAACGCCGGTAAGTAATTTACGGGCAGTCACTTAATAACTGAGCAGACAACACTTGGCGCAAATTACAAAAGAGGGTAATCGCTGGCTGGTCAATGGCCCCATGAGTATGCCGCATGTCGAATCATTGCTGGCTGAAAGTGCGGCATTGGATACTGCGAAAGAGGTTGAGATTGACCTTTCAGCCGTATCCGAGGTCGATACTGCGACTATCAGCTTGCTGTTCGAGTGGTTGCGCCAGGCTCATAGCCATAAGTGTAAAGTGCACTATACGAACTTGCCGGAGAATCTGGCCAGCCTCGCCAAGCTTTATGGCGTGCTGGAATTGATCCCGCTGGCGGCCTCGCAGCCAAACAGTTCTATCTCCTCCCATTAATTTGAGGCGCAAGCCTCATCAGGTGTTGCATGCTCCCCGCGATTCAAGTCAATCAGGTTCATAAGTATTTCGGTGCCTTGCACGTTCTGAAAGGCATTGACCTGACTATTGCCCAAGGCGAGTTTTTCGCCTTGCTGGGCCCCAACGGTGCGGGTAAGTCCACACTTATCAACCTGCTGGCAGGATTGTTGCGGCCGAGTAGCGGCAATCTTTCCGTGATGGGCTTTGATGTTGTTAATCAATACCGCCAAGCTCGTCATGAGCTGGGAGTAGTACCTCAGGAACTGGTATTCGACCCGTTTTTCAACGTGCGCGAGATGCTGCGTTTTCAAGCGGGCTATTTTGGCCGTGGGCCCGAAAATGATGCATGGATTGATGAAGTCATCGAGGCTTTGGGTCTGACCGATAAAGCCAATACCAATATGCGGCGCCTGTCGGGTGGCATGAAGCGCCGCGCGCTGATTGCTCAGGCATTGGCGCACAAGCCGCCGGTGCTGGTGCTGGATGAGCCGACTGCGGGCGTGGATGTGGAGTTGCGTCAGATCATGTGGGAGTTTATCAAGCGCCTCAATCATGACGGGCATACGATTATCCTGACCACGCATTACCTGGAGGAAGCGGAAGCACTATGTTCGCGTGTCGCAATGATGAAGCAGGGCGAGATCATTGCATTGGACAGCACAAGAAATCTGCTGGATCGTTTCCCCGGGAAAAACCTGAGACTCAAGCTGGGAGGCGCCTCGCTGCCATCGAGCCTGGCTTCATTGCTGCGCAACGAAGAAGATGGGGAGCATGTGCTTGCCTTGAGTGATGTGGCGCAAATAGAGTTCGTGTTGGCTGAGCTGCGTAGTGCAAATATTGCAGTGGAAGATATGCGATTGACGGAAGCCGATCTGGAAGATGTATTTGTCGATCTGGTGGGCCGGTGATGCGCATCATGATCACTCCCCGCTTCAGAGGTGTCTGGACCTTATTTAAAAAAGAGCTGTTCCGTTTCTGGCGGGTGGTTTATCAGACCGTGGCTGCACCGGTAATGACCGCACTGCTTTATTTGCTGGTTTTTTCGCATGTGCTGGGTACACGTCTCCAAGTGCATGGGGTGGAATATACAGCGTTCCTGATCCCCGGCCTGATCATGATGTCGATGCTGCAGAATGCTTTTGCCAATAGTTCATCAAGCCTGATCCAGTCCAAGGTGATGGGAAGTATCATTTTTGTATTATTGACCCCCATCTCCTACCTGGAATTTTTCCTGGCATTCCTGGCCGCATCTGTCATTCGCGGTCTGGTGGTAGGCATGGGAATCTACCTGGTGGCCATCATTTTTGTGGATTTGCCCATGGCGCATCCCTGGCTGATCCTGGCGTTTTCCATTCTGGGATGCGGCTTGTTGGGAACATTTGGGATTATTGCTGGGATCTGGGCCGAGAAATTCGATCAGATGTCTGCTTTTCAAAATTTTGTCATCATGCCGCTGTCGTTTCTGTCCGGCGTCTTTTATTCGATTCATTCATTGCCGCCGTTTTGGCAGAAAGTATCGCAGCTCAATCCATTTTTCTACATGATAGATGGGTTCCGTTATGGATTTTTCGGGGTAGCTGATGTTTCGCCTTTTATCAGTCTTGGCATTGTCGGAGGCTGCTTTTTTGGCCTATCATTGTTGACGATAGGGATGCTGAAATCGGGCTACAAGTTAAGAGGCTGAGATGGGATTGATATGTGGATGGTGAAAAAATCATGGTAAGTGCGAACGACGTCAAAACCTACATCATGCAGGGTCTGGCATGTGAGCATGTGCAAGTCATCGGTGATGACGGTCAGCATTTTGAGGCTGTAATCGTCAGCCCGCAGTTTGTCGGAAAAAATATGGTGCAGCAGCACCAGCTGGTATATCAGGCGCTCGGCGATCGGATGCAATCGGAAATACATGCGCTTTCAATGCGTACTTTTACGCCAGAGGCGTGGGCGCGGCTGGCAACGGCCTAGCGCCAGAATTCAATTAGGAGAAGCATCATGGATACACAAGAGTTAATCAGAAACCAGGTAACGACGAACCAGGTGGTGTTGTATATGAAGGGCAGCCCAAAATTTCCCCAATGCGGATTTTCCGGCCTGGCCATTCAGATATTGCAAGCCTGCGGGGTCAACAATCTCGTGGCGGTAGATGTGCTTGCCGATCCAGCGATACGTGAAGGCATCAAGATTTACTCCAACTGGCCAACGGTCCCGCAACTGTATGTTAACGGCGAATTCGTGGGCGGTTCAGACATCATGCGTAGCATGTATGAGCAAGGTGAATTACAAAAGCTACTAGAAACAGCGGCCGCTTAATTGGATAAATTTATTATCCGCGGTGGTATTCCTCTGAAGGGCGAAGTACAGATTTCCGGCGCCAAGAATGCAGCGCTGCCTATTCTGTGTGCCGCCCTCTTGTCGGAAAAACCACTCAAGCTAAGCCACGTGCCGCATCTGCATGATGTAAACACCATGCTGAAACTGCTCGGGCATATGGGCATCCATGCAAGCCGTAATGGCGATAATGCCTTGACCCTGGATGGTAGCAATATCCATACGCAGGAAGCGCCCTATGAAATGGTCAAGACCATGCGCGCTTCGATTCTGGTGCTGGGCCCGCTGCTGGCTCGCTTTGGCCATGCGCGCGTTTCATTGCCGGGTGGCTGTGCGATTGGTTCGCGGCCAGTCGATCTGCATATCAAGGGTTTGCAGGCGATGGGCGCGGAAATCCGTATTGAACAGGGCTATATAGAAGCGACTGCACCACGGCTTAAGGGCGCGCGCATCTTTATGGACATAGTGACCGTGACCGGCACTGAAAACCTGATGATGGCAGCAGCCTTGGCTGATGGGGTCACGCATCTGGAGAATGCCGCACGCGAACCGGAAGTGGTCGATCTGGCAGAATGCCTGACCAAGATGGGCGCGCGCATTGAAGGAGCCGGTACCGATGTGATTACGGTGCATGGTGTGGAGAGTCTGCACGGCGCTGAACACAGCATCGTATGCGACCGCATCGAAGCGGGGACCTATATGGTGGCGGCGGCAATGACAGGCGGTAATGTCATCTTGCATAATGCGCGTGCGGATTTGCTGGATGCAGTCATCGAGAAGCTGCGCGATGCCGGGGCCACCGTTGAGCATGATGGCGAAAGCATCACGGTTAAAAGCACGGAAAAACTAAATGCGGTAAACTTGCGCACCGCACCGCATCCGGCTTTCCCAACTGATATGCAGGCGCAGTTCATGGCCTTGAACACCATAGCAAACGGGGTGGCGAGCGTGACCGAAACCATTTTTGAAAACCGCTTCATGCACGTGCAGGAAATGCAGCGTCTGGGGGCGATGATTGAGGTCGATGGCCATACGGCTTTGGTGCGTGGCGTGGAGTACCTTGATGGTGCCACGGTGATGGCTACGGATTTACGTGCTTCCGCCAGCCTGGTATTGGCCGGCCTGGTAGCGCGAGGCGAGACGACGATCGAGCGTATCTACCATATAGATCGCGGCTACGAGCGGATTGAAGAGAAACTGACAAAACTTGGCGCGCAGATCAAACGCGTGAGCTGATAGGGGAGTCACCCAGTAATGATTACCATTGCCCTGTCCAAGGGCCGCATCTTCGAAGAGACCACGCCGCTGCTGGCAGCGGCCGGCATTACTGCGCTTGAAGACCCGGAATCCTCACGAAAATTGATCCTGCCTACCAATCGGCCGGATGTGCGCCTTATCATTGTAAGGGCCTCGGATGTGCCTACTTATGTGCAATATGGCGCTGCGGATCTGGGCATTGCCGGCAAGGATGTGCTGAACGAGCATGGCGGCGGTGGACTATACCAGCCGCTCGATCTGAAAATCGCCCGCTGCAAGATGATGGTTGCAGTGCGTGAGGATTTCGATTATTTCGGCTCCATACGTCGCGGTGCGCGGCTGAAAGTCGTCACTAAATATGTAAAGACGGCGCGGGAACATTTTGCCGATAAGGGCATGCACGTTGACCTGATCAAGCTGTATGGCTCGATGGAGCTAGGTCCGCTGGTTGGGTTGGCTGACGCAATCGTTGACCTAGTCAGCACAGGCGGCACATTGCGCGCCAACAATCTCAAGGCGGTAGAAGAGGTAGCTGATATAAGCTCGCGCCTGATTGTTAATCAGGCCTCGCTCAAGCTTAATCGTGAAGCACTGCAGCCCATCATCGATGCCTTTGCCGTGGCTGTAACCAAAAATAAATAGGTACAGGTTTAATCAATGAATATCAGACGTTTCTCTACTTCGAGTGCCAGTTTTGAAAAGGACTTGAAGCAACTGCTTGCTTTCGAGACGGCGCAGGACGATCGTATCGACCAGGTCGTTGCGGATATTTTGCGTGATGTTAAGGCGCGCGGCGATGCCGCAGTGCTGGAATACACGCAGCGCTTTGACCATCTGGACGTCGGCAGCCTGAGTGAATTGGAAATCCCCCAGGCTGAATTGAAAGCCGCACTGGAAGGTTTGCCCACAGAGCAGCGCCAGGCGCTGCAAGCCGCCGCCGATCGTGTAAAGGCTTATCACGAGAAGCAGTTGATGGTGTCATGGAGCTATACCGAAGCCGACGGTACTTTGCTCGGGCAGCAAGTCACATCCCTGGATCGCGTCGGGTTGTATGTACCCGGTGGCAAGGCCGCTTATCCTTCTTCAGTATTGATGAATGCAATACCCGCCAAGGTTGCCGGAGTTGAAGAACTCATCATGGTGGTGCCAACGCCGAACGGCGAAAGAAACCAGCTGGTATTGGCTGCCGCAGCGGTATGCGGTGTTGACCGTGTATTCTGCATTGGTGGAGCGCAAGCGGTGGGCGCGTTGGCTTATGGTACGCAAACCGTACCGCAGGTAGACAAGATAGTCGGCCCCGGCAACGCCTATGTGGCTGCAGCCAAACGCCGCGTCTTCGGTGTGGTCGGTATCGATATGGTGGCAGGCCCATCGGAAATCCTGGTGATTTGCGATGGCAAGTCCAATCCTGACTGGGTAGCGATGGATCTGTTCTCACAGGCCGAGCACGATGAATTGGCGCAGGCAATTTTATTGTCGCCTGATGCCGCGTTTCTTGATCAGGTGGCGATCAGCATGGACAGGCTGGTGGAAGAAATGCCGCGCAAGGACATCATCCGTACTTCGCTGGAAAACAGAGGCGCCCTGATACAGGTGCGTGATCTGGAAGAAGCAGCCAGCATTGCGAATTTCATTGCTCCCGAGCATCTGGAGTTATCGCTGGATGAGCCGCTGGCATTCAGCAAAAAGATCAAACATGCAGGCGCCATTTTCATGGGCCGTGACACTTGTGAAGCTATCGGTGACTATTGCGCAGGGCCGAATCATGTGTTGCCGACCTCGCGTACTGCGCGTTTCTCTTCGCCATTGGGTGTTTATGATTTCCAGAAGCGCTCTAGCCTGATCATGGTTTCCGCTCAGGGCGCACAGACACTTGGCAAGATTGCAGCCACACTCGCGCTCGGTGAGGGTCTGCAGGCGCACGCCCGTTCTGCCGAATACAGATTGAAGGATTAGGTTTGCCGCGGCAGGTTTCCAATTGAGTAAATTCTGGAGCAAGGTCGTACATGGCTTGACACCTTATGTTCCCGGCGAGCAGCCCAAGCTGCCTAACCTGATCAAGCTCAACACCAACGAAAACCCTTACGGGCCGAGTCCGAAGGTTCTGGAAGCGCTTCGTGCCGAAGCTGCCGATAGCCTGCGGCTGTATCCCGACCCTGGTTCCGATAAGTTCAGAGCCGCCATCGCAGACTTTCACGGCTTGGTGTCGGAGCAGGTTTTTGTAGGTAACGGGTCGGATGAGGTGCTGGCGCATACTTTCCAGGCGCTTCTGAAGCATGATAAGCCGTTGCTGTTTCCCGACATCACCTATAGTTTCTACCCGGTGTATTGCGGGCTGTATGGTATTGAATATCAGCAAGTGCCGCTGACGGCTAGCTTCGAAATCAATGTGGATGACTATATTCAGCCGAATGGTGGCATCATTTTCCCTAACCCGAATGCGCCTACGGCGCGGCTGCTGGCGCTAGCCGATATCGAGCGACTGCTAAAGGCAAACACCACATCGGTGGTCGTGATAGATGAGGCCTATATTGATTTTGGCGGCGAAACGGCCGTTGGCCTTGTTAATACCTATCCGCAGTTACTGGTTATCCATACCTTGTCCAAAGGCCGTTCGCTGGCGGGCCTGCGAGTCGGCTACGCCGTGGGTCATCCGGATTTGATTGATGCGCTGAACCGGGTCAAGGACAGCTTCAACTCCTATCCGCTGGATCGCTTTGCGCAAGCCGGCGGAATGGCTGCTATGAAGGATCATGCATATTTCGACGCCATGCGCGGCAAAGTCATTGCGACACGTGAAAGCCTTGTTACCGAATTGCAAAACCTGAATTTTGAAGTGCTGCCGTCAGGGGCCAATTTCATTTTCGCGCGGCACGCGCAGCGGGACGGTGCAGAGCTGGCCGCAAGACTTCGCGAACACAGCATTATTGTTCGTCATTTCAAAAGTCCCGTTCGTATTGCACCATTTTTAAGAGTCACTGTTGGCACCGATGAGGAATGCCGGGTTTTAGTAAATGTCCTGAAACAAATTTTAGATGTTTCCATTTCCTAAACAGTCATTTAAACTACGCGCTTGAATTAAAGAATGTATCATCCCGCTGTTATCAAATTACTAAAATGTAATTAATTGGAGGAAGTATCATGGCAAAACCACAAGTACAAATGGCATTAGATTCACTGGATTTTGACGGCACGATCGCACTGGCCACCCTGGTAGCCCCGCACGTAGACATTCTTGAAATCGGCACCCCATGCATCAAGCACAACGGCATCAAGATGCTTGAAGCCCTGAAAGCCAAATTCCCAAACAACAAGATCCTGGTAGACCTGAAGACCATGGACGCTGGCTTCTACGAAGCTGAGCCATTCTACAAGGCCGGTGCAGACATCTGTACCGTTCTGGGCACTGCAGACCTGGGCACCATCAAAGGCGTAGTAGATGTAGCCAACAAATACGGCAAAGAAGCTCAAGTTGACCTGATCAACGTCACAGACAAAGCAGCACGCACCAAAGAAGCAGTCAAGCTCGGCGCCCACATCATCGGCGTACATACCGGTCTTGATGCACAAGCTGCAGGCGGCACACCATTCACCGACCTGGGCACCATTGCTGCTCTGAACCTGGGTGTAAAGATCTCTGTAGCCGGTGGTATCAAGCCAGCCACAGTCAAGCAAGTCGTTGATGCTGGCGCCAACATCGTTGTTGCTGGTGCAGCTATCTACGGCGCAGCTGATCCTGCTGCTGCTGCTGCTGAAATTACCAAGCTTGCGCGTGGCGGTGATGATGCATCCGCAGGCGGCGGCATAAAGAAATATCTGCCTATCATTTTGGTTGCTGCTGCGATCGTGATAGCACTGGTTTTATTCAAAAGCAACAAGCCAGCAACGGACGTTACCAGCGAGCAAGCTCCGGCAGCCGAAGTGGTTGCGCCTGAAGCAGCGCCTGCTGATGCTGCTCCAGCTCCTGCAGAAGAGAAGCCAGCCGAATAATCTGAAGGTTGGGTTTGTATTCTGAAGAAAGCCGACTTAATGTCGGCTTTCTTCATTTACGGAGCTGCAATTCCCAAATGTTATTTAAAAATAGATATTTGCTGGCTTACCAGTACAGCAGGATTGGGTTAAAATAGCTTAAGGTTTTAATCACTCATATTTATCATAAAACAGTCAACTTATGCGCGCCGCTAACATTACTCGTAATACCCTGGAAACCCAGATATCCGTGTCCATCAATCTGGATGGAACCGGTGTGTCTGAATTTGCCACAGGATTGGCTTTTCTCGACCATATGCTGGATCAGATCGCCAGGCACGGTATGATGGATATCAATGTCGAGGCCAAGGGCGACTTGCATATCGACGCTCACCATACAGTGGAAGATATCGGGATTACCTTGGGCCAGGCTTTTGCCAAAGCCATCGGCGATAAAAAGGGTGTGCGTCGTTACGGCCATGCTTATGTGCCGCTGGACGAGGCCTTGTCACGTGTTGTGCTGGATATTTCGGGCCGTCCGGGTTTGGAGTTCGGCGTTGAGTTCAGTCGCGCACGCATAGGCGATTTTGATGTGGATCTGATCCATGAATTTTTCCAAGGCTTTGTGAATCATGCCTTGGTGACGCTGCACATCGATAATCTGCGCGGCGATAATGCACATCATCAGGCGGAAACCATATTCAAGGCATTTGGCCGCGCTCTGCGCATGGCGGTCGAGCTTGATGCGCGCATGACCGGGATTATGCCCTCCACTAAAGGTAGTCTTTAGATTTTAAGCTGCCGCGCTTGGCAGATTTTCATATAAAAACATGATTGATATTGCAGTAGTTGATTACGGCATGGGCAATTTGCGCTCGGTCTCCAAGGCTCTGGAACACGTCGCTCCCGGTAAAGTCGTGGTTGTCACCGACGACCCTGCACAGATAGCTGCCGCCGAACGTGTCGTGTTTCCCGGACAAGGGGCGATGCCGGATTGCATCCGCGAACTGGATGCGCGCGGCTTGCGTGATGCAGTGATCAATGCCGCAGCCACCAAGCCCTTTCTCGGCGTTTGTATTGGCTTGCAGTTACTGTTTGAACATAGCGAAGAGGGCGATGCCGCAGGTCTGGGTGTTTTTCCTGGCAAGGTCAGGCGCTTTGCGTCCTTGGACATGCACGACGCGCAAGGCGCCAAGCTCAAGGTTCCGCATATGGGTTGGAATCAGGTCTATCAGAGCTTTCCTCACCCGCTTTGGCAAGGCATTGAAGATGGCGCGCGCTTTTATTATGTGCACAGCTATTATGTCAGCCCGAAAGACAGCGCATTGACGGCCGGATATAGCGAATATCCGAAACGCTTTACCTCGGTAGTTGCGCAGAAAAATATTTTCGCGGTACAGTTTCACCCAGAGAAAAGTCAGCATGATGGACTGAAGCTCTTATCCAATTTCGTCCAGTGGGATGGAAGTTTTTAACCCGACCGATTATTTATTATGCTAATTATTCCTGCTATCGATCTCAAAGACGGTCATTGTGTTCGCCTTAAACAAGGCCTCATGGAAGATGCCACCGTGTTCTCCGAGGATCCCGGCGCCATGGCGCGCCATTGGGTTGACCAAGGCGGGAAACGCCTGCATCTGGTTGACCTGAACGGCGCATTTGCCGGCAAACCGGTCAATGAAGGCGCCATCAAGTCAATTGTCACTGCTGTGGGTGGGGATATCCCGATTCAGCTCGGTGGCGGCATCCGCGACCTGGAGACCATAGAACGCTACCTGGATAATGGTATCGGCTATGTCATTATTGGTACTGCAGCGGTAAAAAATCCGGGCTTTCTGCACGAAGCCTGCTATGCATTCCCCGGACAGATCATCGTGGGGCTTGATGCCAAGGACGGAAAGGTTGCCGTGGATGGCTGGTCCAAGCTTACCGGCCATGACGTAATCGACCTCGCCAAGAAGTTTGAGGATTATGGCGTCGAAGCGGTGGTCTATACTGATATCGGCCGTGACGGCATGCTCACCGGCGTCAACATAGAGGCCACTGTCGAATTGGCGCGAGCGCTGAGGATCCCAGTCATCGCTAGCGGCGGCATCACCAACCTGGATGACGTCAAATATCTCTGCGCGGTCGAGGATGAAGGCATTATGGGCGCAATTACAGGGCGTGCGATTTATGAAGGCACACTGGATTTTTCTGCGGCGCAACAACTAGCCGACGAACTCAACGGCTGATGGGACTCGCAAAAAGAATCATTCCATGCCTGGACGTCACTGATGGGCGCGTGGTCAAAGGCATTAATTTTCTCGAGCTGCGTGATGCCGGAGATCCGGTTGAGATTGCACATCGTTATGATGAGCAAGGCGCAGACGAGCTCACTTTTCTGGATATCACTGCCAGTTCCAGTAACCGCGGCCTTATCCTGAACATCATTGAGCAAGTTGCATCGCAGGTATTTATCCCATTAACTGTGGGTGGCGGCGTCAGGGAAGTCGAAGACGTGCGGCGCTTGCTGAATGCCGGTGCGGACAAGGTAAGCATCAATACTTCAGCTGTGCTTAATCCACAATTGGTCGCCGATGCTTCCGGGCGCTTCGGTTCACAATGCATCGTAGTTGCCATTGATGCCAAGCAGGTAG
>CAZBSR010000050.1:0-10405 GCA_964494575.1 uncultured Methylophilaceae bacterium
TCACCTCCCAGTTGCCAGTCGCGCTCATTGAGCAGCTCCAGCACATAGCGGTCGCCGACCTTGGCGCGAGCGAACGGGATGTCGGCCTTGGCCAGCGCATGTTCCAGCGCCAGGTTGGTCATCAGGGTGCCTGCCAGACCGCCCGGCAATTTGCCGCGCTTGTGGCGATGCATGGCGATGATGTACAGCAGCTGGTCGCCATCGAGCAGCTTGCCATTGCTGTCCACCATCATGACTCTGTCGCCATCGCCATCAAAAGCGATTCCAATATCTGCCTTATGCTCGACTACCGCCTTGCATAGCGCCTGCGGATGGGTAGAGCCGCACCCGTCGTTGATATTCATACCGTCAGGATGATTGCCGATGGTAACGATTTCAGCACCAAGCTCGTGGAATACCGGCGGTGCCACATGATAGGTAGCACCGTGCGCGCAATCGAGGACGATTTTCAGGCCGCGCAGATCAAGCGCATTGGGGAATGTGCTTTTGCAGAATTCGATATATCGCCCCGGCGCATCGTTGATACGCCTGGCCTTGCCAAGCCGGGCGGAATCCATCACCTGCATTGGGCGATCCAGCTCGGCCTCGATAGCATGCTCGATTGAGTCCGGCAGTTTGGTGCCTTCAGCCGAAAAAAACTTGATGCCATTATCTTCAAACGGATTGTGCGAGGCAGAGATGACGATCCCGGCCTGGGCGCGTAATGCACGGGTCAGGTAAGCCACGGCAGGTGTCGGCATCGGGCCGGTGAGCAGTACATCCACGCCGGCAGCGGATAGCCCGGCCTGTAGCGCGGATTCCAGCATATAGCCAGAAATACGCGTATCCTTGCCGATCAATACCGCTGGATGGACGCCCTGCCCCAGGCCATCGATGTCAGTCAGTACACGGCCGGCCGCATAGCCGAGGCGCATCATGAAATCCGGCGTGATTGGCGTTTCGCCTACGCGGCCGCGGATTCCATCGGTACCAAAGTATTTCTTCATAATTGCTCTTAATTTATCCAGGAAGTATGGCTGTCACAACCTTCAGGGCATCAACAGTCGCCTTGACGTCATGCACACGCAGTATTCTAGCGCCTTTCATTGCCGATATCACTGAGGCCGCGATACTTGCATGCAGGCGCCCATGCGGATCTCCGCCTGCCAACTGCCCAAGCACCGATTTGCGCGACAAACCGACCAGCAGCGGCCTGCCCAGGTCGCCCAGTGTCTGCAGGTTTTGCAGCAACGCAATGTTATGCACACTGCGTTTGCCAAAGCCGAATCCAGGGTCGAGCACGACGCGCTCCGGGTCGATGCCAGCGGCAGTGGTTACTGCTAGGCGATCCTTCAGGAAAGCTCTTACCTCGGCCACCACATCATCATATTGCGGATCTGCCTGCATGGTCAGCGGCATGCCCTGCATATGCATGAGGCAAACGCCTGCACGCGTATTACCTACGATCTCCACCGCGCCCTCTTCCTGCAGAGCGCGTATATCATTGACGATGTCGGCACCGGCCGCGAGCGCAGCCCGCATGACCTCTGGTTTATAGGTATCGATCGAAAGCGGCACGCCGGCAATGCCTGACAGTTTTTCAATCACCGGCACCACCCGCCTCAACTCTTCCTCGAGGCTGACAGGGGTTGCACCGGGCCGCGTGGATTCGCCGCCGATATCGAGAATATCTGCACCTTCCTCCACCAACTGCAAGGCATGCTCTACGGCCCGCTCGACAGACTCAAACTGGCCGCCATCGGAAAAAGAGTCCGGCGTGACATTGACAATGCCCATCACGTGGGGGCGAGTAAGATTTAGTTGATAGCTGCCGCAGGAGAATTTCATAGCGCGTAGTTTATATATAAAGCCATTAATAAAAAGGCATGCATAAAAAAACCGGGCCGGTTAAGAGTGTTCTACCCTTCAACCGGTCCGGTATTCAAATACGGCTTCTGATTACGTCTTGGCAGCCGGCTGCGGAGCCGGCGTGGCGGCCGGTCCCGAGGTTCCGGCATCCTTCGACGGCTTGATTACCGGCGGAGTGGGCTTTGGTGGCCGGGGAGGCAGGCCTGCCATAATGTCGTTGATCTGCTCAGCATCAATGGTCTCCCATTCCAGCAAGGCGACCACCATGGCCTCTACCTTGTCACGATTATCTTCCAGCAGCTTACGCGCGACCGCATATTGCTCATCCAGAATACGGCGGATCTCGTTATCCACTTTTTGCTGGGTCGCTTCAGACACCGACTTGGCCGACATGCGCCCAAAGAAGGAGTCCTGATCGTTATCCACATAGACCATGGTACCCATGCTGTCCGACATACCGTACTTGGTGACCATGTCGCGTGCGAGCTTGGTCGCACGTTCAAAGTCATTGGAAGCGCCGGTAGACATCTGGTGCATGAAAATCTCTTCGGCAATACGCCCACCGAACAGGATGGAGATTTCCTCCAACAGCTTGTCGCGATAATTGCTGATGCGGTCGTATTCCGGCAATTGCCAGGTCAACCCCAGCGCCCAGCCGCGCGGCATGATGGTGACCTTGTGCACCGGATCCGCCTTGGGCAACAGCTTGGCGACTACGGCATGGCCGGATTCATGGTAAGCCGTATTGCGGCGCTCTTCTTCGCGCATGACCATCGACTTGCGCTCAGGACCCATGTAGATCTTGTCCTTGGCATCCTCGAAATCGATCATTTCAACCGTGCGCTTGTTGCGGCTTGCGGCAATAAGCGCGGCTTCATTCACAAGGTTCGCCAAATCGGCTCCGGAGAAACCAGGCGTACCGCGCGCCAGAATGTCTGCTTTCACATCCACGTCCAGCGGCACCTTGCGCATATGCACCATGAGTATCTGTTCACGGCCGCGGATATCCGGCAGGCCTACCATTACCTGGCGGTCGAAACGGCCGGGGCGCAGCAATGCCTTGTCCAGCACATCGGCACGATTGGTCGCAGCGATCACGATGACGCCGGAGTTGGCTTCAAAACCGTCAAGCTCGACCAATAACTGATTAAGCGTTTGTTCGCGCTCATCATTGCCGCCGCCGGTACCGCCACCACGATGACGGCCAACTGCGTCGATTTCATCGATGAAGATAATGCAAGGCGCATTCTTCTTGGCCTGTTCGAACATGTCACGCACGCGCGCAGCGCCTACGCCGACAAACATTTCAACGAAATCTGAGCCGGAAATGGTGAAGAACGGTACTTTCGCCTCACCGGCAATCGCCTTGGCCAGCAAGGTCTTGCCGGTACCCGGAGGGCCGACCATCAGCACGCCGCGTGGAATGCGCGCACCCAGCTTCTGGAATTTGGCAGGGTCACGCAGGAACTCTACCAGCTCGGAAACCTGCTCCTTGGACTCATCGCAACCGGCAACATCGGCAAAGGTGATCTGGTTGGTGTTTTCATCCAGCTGACGCGCACGGCTCTTGCCAAAGGAAAAGGCTCCGCCTTTGCCACCGCCCTGCATCTGGCGCATGAAGAATACCCAGACCCCGATCAGCAAGAGCATCGGGAACCAGGATACGAATATATTCATGAGCAATGAGGGCTCTTCATCTGCCTTGGCTTCGACCGTCACGTTATTCTTGAGCAGGTCGGAAACCAGCCATGGGTCTGATGGCGCGTAGGTGTTGAATTTCTTGCCGTCATGTGTAATGCCGCGCAAGACATGGCCATCGATGGTGACTTTGGCAACACGCCCCTGCTTCACATCGTCGATAAACTGCGAGTAAACCACCTGGCCATCAGCCGCGCTCTTCGCGCCGAACTGATTGAAGACTGTCATGAGCACGAGTGCCACGATCAGCCAGATAGCGATATTCTTAACGATATTGTTCAAAGTCCTTGTTCCTTAATTAATCCCGCTCAAAATCAAAATTACTTCCTTATCTTCAACTACATTTACCACTGCATTATTTTTGATTTTGGATAAAGCATTTAATGACGAGCTACGTTCATTTTAAACTTATTTTGGCTCAGTTGCTGTAGTCCCGGATGCGGGATTTATTGCAGAACTCGTTTAAGCGCCGCTTTCGGCCCGGCGCTTCATTCCGAGCAAATACACCTCGCTGCTGCGGCCTCGCGAGGCTTTCGGTTTACGCGTAGAGACTTTCTCAAAACCCTGGCGCATATCGCGCACGATGTCATCGAACCCTGTCCCCACAAAAACTTTGACCAGAAAGTTACCTCCTGGTTTCAACCAATTCAGGCTAAATTCAAGCGCAAGCTCAGTCAGGTACGCTGCACTGCCCTGGTCTACCAATGCAATACCACTCATATTGGGGGCCATATCGGCAATTACAAGGTCTATTTTCTGACCGTCCAGCAATTCTTCCAGTTGCCTGAGAACCACCTCTTCACGGAAATCGCCCTGTATAAAATCGACGCCCTTGATAGGCTGCATCTCCAGCAGGTCCAGCGCAATCACTCGGCCCTTGCCCTGCAGTCTTTGTACGGCGACCTGTGACCAGCTGCCAGGCGTCGCACCAAGATCGACAATCAGCATGCCCGGCTTGATCAGATGATCCTTGTCATCGATCTCGATCAATTTATAAGCCGAACGAGCGCGAAAACCCTCACGTTGTGCCCGTTTGACGAATTCATCGTTAAGATGTTCGTGCATCCAGGCTTTACTGGTTGGTCTGGCTTTCATGTTAAACTGCGCATCTTTTTTGAATCGCAACCTCTCAGAATATGTCGGAATCCAAATCATTACTCACTTCAAAGCAAATCAGCCACTTGCGTGCGCTTGGCCATGCACTTAAACCGGTAGTGAGAATAGGTAACAATGGCCTGACCGAAAAAGTAATGCACGAAGTGGAAGTGGCCCTGAATGCGCATGAACTGATTAAAATCAAGGTGCATGGCGATGATCGTGCACTACGTACGCAAATGCTGGAAGAAATCTGCAGCAAGTCCAATGCAACTGCCGTGCATCACATCGGCAAGCAACTCGTCATTTACCGCCAGGCCGAAAAGCCGAAAATCCTGTTCCCCAAATAACTATCCGATTCGGGCGGGATATTTCCGGCCGGCTATCGGGCTTTCAGTACAAGTACCAACCCCAGGAGCCCTTCTACCAGGTAGGCGATACTTGCCACGCCGTGCCAGGTTTTAAAACGGTCAGCAAATATACTATGCATCACATCCACAGGCAGTGCCTGGGCTTTCAGCCCTGCCAGAAGCGGCTGAATACCGAAATGCCCGGCCAGCGTCAGTACCAACATCACCAGCACTGTCCAGAAAACCCCCTGCTTCAATGCCGCAGCGCCGAACTGTGCCAGGCGATGGATCAGCAGATAAAACGCACTGCCCATGCCGATATAAGCTACCACAGTGAACATTCTGCCTGCCAGCATACCGGCCAGCTGCCTGTCCTGTAGTGAGTGGAACAGGGTAAATGCAAAGTAGCCCGCCGCCCACAAGCCGCCTACCCATAGCGTGATGACGATTAATGCGAGCTTGTTCGACCAGTTATTCATCATTGCGGCAGCTTTGTTCCATTAAATATATTGCACATCCAGCACTTCATACGAACGCAGCCCGCCCGGCGCCACGACTTCAGCCACATCACCCACATACTTGCCAATCAAGGCACGTGCTATCGGTGAGCCTACAGATATCTTCCCGCCCTTGATATCGGCTTCATCTTCGCCGACGATCTGATACTTGACCACGCCGCCGTTATCCATGTCTTCCACTTCTATCGTCGCGCCGAATACGCAGCGACCATCCGCATCCAGCGTTGCTGGATCGATCACCTGTGCATTGGAAAGCTTGGCCTCCACCTCGGCAATACGCCCTTCGATAAAACTTTGACGTTCCTTGGCGGCCTCATACTCTGCGTTCTCGGAAAGGTCGCCCTGCGCACGCGCTTCGGCAATCGCCTGAATCACGCTGGGCCTATCCACGCTGCGCAAGCGCTGCAATTCAATTTTCAGCAGCTCTGCACCTTTAACGGTCACTGGAATCTTATTCATAAATTATCTTCTTTTACCTCAAACAAAATCTATATAAAACAAAAACCACACCTAGATAGCTAGGCGTGGTTCAAATGTTACGTCTATCTTATTACTTAGGCAGCTACTGTTGCAAGCTCTAGATGCAAGTCCTGTAATGAGTGTACTTCGAGCTCCTTGATATGCGCCATGCCGATGCAAGCTGCCTTGGCACCGGCCAGAGTCGTGTAATAGGTCACTTTCTGCTGTAGCGCGCTACGGCGGATAGTATAGGAATCGGCAACGGTATGCTTGTCATCGACTACATTGACGATGAAGCTGATTTCACCGTTCTTGATCATATCCACGATATGCGGGCGACCTTCCGCCACCTTGTTGATCGGGGTGACTGTCAAACCTGCCGCAGCCAATGCAGCCGCAGTACCTCGCGTCGCAACCAGCTTAAAGCCCAGACCGGCCAGTGCCTGTGCGATTTCCACCACCTTCTGGTGGTCTTCACTGCGCACGCTGATAAAAGCCTTGCCGGAAGAAGGCAGCTTGGCGCTTGCTGCCAATTGAGATTTCACAAAAGCCTCGGCAAACGTACGGCCTATGCCCATGACTTCGCCCGTGGACTTCATTTCCGGACCGAGAATGGTATCCACGCCGGGAAACTTGATAAAGGGGAATACCGCCTCTTTCACCGAATAGTATGGCGGCACCACCTCGCGCGTGACCCCTTGAGATTTCAGGGACTGCCCGATCATGCAGCGCGCTGCGATTTTGGCCAGCTGCAAGCCACAGGCTTTGGAGACGAACGGCACGGTACGCGAGGCGCGCGGATTAACTTCCAGCACATAGACGGTGTCGCCTTGTATCGCAAACTGCACATTCATCAAGCCCACTACGCCGAGCGCCTTGGCCATCATGACTGTTTGCCGGCGCAACTCGTCCTGCAGTTCTGGCGACAAGCTATAAGGCGGCAATGAACAGGCCGAGTCGCCCGAGTGCACGCCTGCCTGCTCAACGTGTTCCATAATGCCGCCGATGATGACGTCCTCGCCATCGCAAAGAGCGTCTACATCGACCTCCTTGGCGTCATTGAGAAAGCGGTCCAGCAATACCGGGGACTCGTTGGAGACCTTTACCGCCTCACGCATGTAACGTTCAAGCTGCGCCTGTTCCTGTACGATCTCCATGGCCCGCCCGCCCAGCACATAGCTCGGCCTGACCACCAATGGGTAACCGATCTCCAGCGCTAGGCGCAATGCGTCTTCCGGCGTCCTTGCTGTCCTGTTTGGCGGCTGCTTGAGGCCGATATCATTCAGCATCTTCTGGAAGCGCTCGCGGTCTTCTGCCCGATCAATGGCGTCTGGTGTAGTGCCGATAATCGGCACACCGGCCTTTTCCAGGTCGCGTGCCAGCTTCAGCGGCGTCTGGCCGCCATACTGGACGATCACGCCGACCGGTTTCTCCAGCGCAACGATTTCCAGCACGTCTTCCAGCGTTACCGGCTCAAAATAGAGACGGTCGGAAGTATCGTAATCAGTTGAAACAGTTTCCGGGTTGCAGTTGACCATGATGGTCTCATAGCCATCTTCCCGCATGGCAAAGGCCGCATGCACGCAGCAGTAATCGAACTCGATGCCCTGTCCGATACGATTAGGCCCACCGCCCAGCACCATGACCTTCTTGTTATTGGTGGGCGCGGCCTCGCACTCCTCCTCGTAGGTTGAATACATATAGGCTGTGTTGGTGGAAAACTCAGCCGCACAGGTATCCACGCGCTTGTAAACCGGATGCACATTGAGCGCCTTGCGCAAGGCGCGTACGGCATGCTGATCGGTATTGAGCAGTGTGGCCAGGCGCCGGTCGGAGAAACCACGCCGCTTCAACTGATAAAGCGAATTCTTATCAAGATCAGCCAGATGACGGCCTTCGAGTGCTTTTTCGCGCTGGATAATGTCGGCAATCTGCACCAGGAACCAGTTATCAATCTTAGAGTGGCCATGCACCTGCGCCACTGTCATGCCCATGCGGAAAGCGTCACCCACATACCAGATACGCTCGGGGCCGGGTTCGCCCAGCTCCTTCTGGATGATATCAACATCGGTGGTTTTCTCGTCCAGTCCATCCACGCCAACTTCCAGGCCGCGCAAGGCTTTCTGGAAAGACTCCTGGAAAGTGCGGCCGATAGCCATCACTTCGCCGACCGACTTCATCTGTGTGGTCAGGCGGCTATCCGCCTGCGGGAATTTCTCGAAAGCAAAACGCGGAATCTTGGTCACGACGTAATCGATCGAAGGCTCAAACGATGCGGGTGTAGCGCCGCCGGTAATCTCGTTGCGCAACTCATCCAGTGTAAAGCCCACAGCCAACTTCGCCGCCACTTTGGCAATAGGGAAACCGGTTG
Source organism: uncultured Methylophilaceae bacterium (assembly GCA_964494575.1). Taxonomy (GTDB): domain Bacteria; phylum Pseudomonadota; class Gammaproteobacteria; order Burkholderiales; family Methylophilaceae; genus JBCKUK01. Next base: position 8,340 of record CAZBSR010000050.1, read on the forward strand.
CCTTGGACGCGAGGGCTGAAGAGCGCGATACGCGCGGGTTCATCTCAATCACCACCATGCGCCCGTCGTCCGGGTTGATGGCGAACTGTACATTGGAACCACCGGTATCCACGCCAATTTCGCGCAGCACTGCCAGCGAGGCATTGCGCATGATCTGGTATTCCTTATCGGTCAGCGTCTGTGCCGGCGCAACAGTAATGGAGTCACCCGTATGCACGCCCATCGGATCAAGATTCTCGATAGAGCAAATGATGATGCAATTGTCAGCGCTGTCGCGCACCACTTCCATCTCGTATTCTTTCCAACCCAGTAGCGATTCTTCGATCAGCAGCTCGTGAGTTGGCGATGCTTCCAGGCCGCGCTCGCAGATACCGATGAACTCTTCACGGTTGTATGCGATACCGCCGCCACTGCCACCCATAGTGAAGGATGGACGAATGATGGTTGGGAAGCCTATAGAAGCCTGCACCTGCAAAGCCTCTTCCATGCTATGCGCCATGGAGGAACGTGCGGATGCCAAGCCGATCTTAGTCATCGCCCGCTTGAATTTCTCGCGGTCTTCAGCCTTGTCTATCGCTTCCTTGCTGGCGCCGATCAGTTCGACATTGTATTTCTTCAATACGCCGTGCTTATCCAGGTCAAGCGCACAATTCAGCGCAGTCTGTCCGCCCATGGTAGGCAACAGCGCATCAGGCCGTTCCTTGGCGATAATCTTTTCCACGATCTGCCAGGTCACCGGCTCGATATAGGTCGCATCAGCCATTTCCGGATCAGTCATGATCGTGGCGGGATTGGAGTTCACCAGGATCACGCGATAACCCTCTTCGCGCAGCGCCTTGCAGGCTTGGGCACCCGAGTAATCGAACTCGCAGGCCTGGCCGATGACGATAGGCCCGGCGCCGATAATCAGGACACTTTTAATATCGGTACGCTTACCCATTAGCTGGTCTTTCTTTCTTGCATCAACTTGATAAATTTATCGAACAGGTAACTCACTTCATGTGGCCCCGGGCTAGCTTCCGGATGACCCTGAAAGCTGAACGCCGGCTTGTCGGTACGGGCAATACCCTGCAAGCTACCGTCAAACAATGAAGTGTGCGTCACCCGGACATTGGTCGGCAAAGTAGCCGGATCGACCGCAAATCCATGATTCTGGCTGGTGATGAATACACGCTTATCGTCCATATCCTGCACCGGATGATTGGCACCATGATGGCCGAATTTCATTTTCATCGTTTTGGCGCCGCTGGCGAGACCAAGCAACTGATGCCCAAGGCATATGCCGAAAACAGGAATCCCTGTATCGACAAGCGTCTTGATAGCCGTGATAGCGTAGTCACAGGGCTCGGGATCGCCAGGGCCATTGGAGAGAAAAATACCGTCCGGCTGGAGCGCCAGCGCCTGCTCGGCAGTGGCTTCAGCAGGCAGAACCGTGACCTTGCAGCCGCGTGAAGTCAGCATGCGCAGGATGTTATGTTTAACGCCGTAATCGAAGGCGACAACATGGTAAGCGGGGTTGTTGGTAGAAGAATATCCTGAACCCAGCGACCACTCGCCACCTTCAAAATCGTAAGCCTGCTTGCAGCTCACCACCTTGGCCAGGTCCATGCCGGACAGCCCGGGGAAAGCGCGTGCCAGCTCCAATGCCTTGGCTTCGTCAACCTCATCGCCCGCCATGATACAGCCGGACTGTGCACCTTTTTCACGCAGGATCCGGGTCAGCTTGCGGGTATCGATATCGGAAATAGCAACCACATTCTTTGCGGCCAGGTACTCACTCAGGGATTGCTCGCTGCGCCAGCAACTGTCGATTAATGGCAGGTCGCGAATGATAAGCCCGCTGGCATATACCTTTTCGGACTCCACATCTTCAGTATTGACGCCCGTATTGCCGATGTGGGGGTAGGTCAGCGTGACGATCTGTTCGGCATAGGAAGGATCGGTAAGGATTTCCTGGTAGCCCGTCATGGCGGTGTTGAACACCACCTCGCCCACTGTGTGACCGGGAGCTCCAATTGAAATACCACGAAACACTGTCCCATCTGCAAGTACAAGCACGGCTGGCA
>CAZBSR010000051.1:0-10103 GCA_964494575.1 uncultured Methylophilaceae bacterium
GGGATCTGGCCGAGATGCAATTTATCAATCTGCAAAAACTGAATCCTCAACGCTACCTGTATGAGATGTATGTTAAACGTATAGCCCATTTCCGGCTAAATCCACCGGGCGAGGGCTGGGACGGTGTGTATACTCATGAGAGCAAGTAACCAGCTGTTAATTGATTAGTGTTAATCGATCGGCCTTAGATGGAATTTAATGAATGAAACTCAAAATACTTGGCTGTAGCGGCGGTATAGGCTCTACCTCAGGCAAGACCCTGCGCACGACCTCAATGCTGGTGGATGACGATATTTTAATTGATGCAGGCACTGGCGTCGGCGATCTTTCCATAGAAGCGCTTATTGCCGTCAATCATATTTTTCTCACGCACTCCCATCTGGATCATATCGCCTCTATCCCATTCTTGCTGGATACTGTGATGGGTATGCGCCCTCATCCGGTCACAGTGCATGCAACTAAAGAAACGGTGCAAATCCTTAAGGATCATATTTTTAACTGGAAGATATGGCCGGATTTCAATGCTATACCTGATAAAGACACACCTTTCTTGCAATATAGCGAGGTTAAGCTTGGAGTGACGGTGGATATTGGGGGCCGCAAAATTACGCCGTTGCCAGCGAACCATGTGGTGCCGGCGATTGGTTACAGGCTTGATAGCGGTAAGCACAGCCTGGTATTTACCGGCGATACTACCACCTGCGATGCTTTATGGGATCGGGTGAATGAAATAGAAAACCTGAAATACCTGATTATTGAGACGGCATTCAGTAACGGTGAAATCGAGCTTGCCAAGGTTTCCAAGCACCTTTGTCCGTCCCTTTTGGTAGATGAATTGGGCAAGCTGACACGCCCGGCAGAAGTGTATATTACGCATCTCAAGCCGGGAGAGGGTGAGGTCATTATGCTCGAGATCGAGCAAAGCGCTTTACAGTTCAAGCCGGCGGCGTTGCAAAACCTGCAAGTATTCGAATTTTAGGCTGATCGCATGGCCTCTGTAGACCAGACACTTCTCGCTAAACTGGAACCGATATCCACTTTATCTCCTGGCCGCCTAAAAGAGCTGGCAGGCCTGTGTTTTGTCGAAAAAGTGAGTAAAGACATAGACCCTTTTCGCATGAATGTCGTCAAGAGCGCCCAATCCATGTATTTGCTCAAGGGTGATTTGGGCCTGCGCTTTGCAGATGGTAGCAAAAGGATATTGCGTGGTGGGACTGATGCGGCAAAACATCCCGTAGATGCCAACAATCGCATATTGATCCAGGATACGATTGCGCTGACAGAAATTGAAATCGTGCGTATTGATCTGGACTTACTGGATATCATGATGACTTGGGATCAGTTGGCCGGATATGAAACTTCCGCACCCAAACCGGCAGCAACTGGCGCAGTCCCAATAGACAAAGAGCAAAAGCGCGGCACTGGCGGATGGATGGCTGATACAACAGTATTCAGTGCTAGCAAGCTGCAGAATGGCGTATTTAGCCGCCTACCACCGGCCAATATTGAAGAAATGTTCCGTCGCATGACCAGCCTGTCGGTTCAGGCTGAGCAGGTAATCATCACGCAGGGCGCGGAAGGTGATTACTACTATCTTATAGAAAACGGAACTGCTGTTGTTAGCCGCGTGGTCGAATCCAGCGCCTCGCCCGTCATCTTGGCTGAGCTCCAGCAAGGCGACGCATTCGGCGAAGAGGCGCTGGTTTCCGACAACAAACGTAATGCCACTATTACTATGAAAACAGATGGCGTGTTACTCCGCCTGAATAAAACAGACTTCATCGAGTTGCTCAAAGCACCATTGATTAGTCAGGTGTCAATGAGCGAGGCAGAGCAGCAGGTGAAAAATGGAGCCTTATGGCTGGATGTGCGTTTCCCGACGGAATATAAATTCGATCATCAGCCTAATGCACTCAATGCCCCCCTCAATGAGATTCGTAATTTGGTAGATAGGCTTGAAAAAGACAAGCAATACATTGCCTATTGCCAGACAGGCCGGCGTAGTTCGGCGGCTGCATTTATATTAATCGAGCATGGGCTGAAAGTGGTCGTACTTGAGGGCGGGACACGGAGTGTGCGTAAGTAAATATAAAAGCTATTTTCCGCTTTTTGAGAAAGCGACAAGAAAACAGGCCATTCCATTTTTCAACTCGCAACTTTTTTCCATAGTAGCCATTGCCTCCTTATTCAGGTGCATACGCATAAGCACTAAACCCTTCCCATAATATGCATTCGCATAATTATGTTTTAGGGAGATTGCCCGATCGAATTCGTGAATAGCTTCCTGATGTTTTCCTATACCAGCATATGCGGTACCAAGACTGTTATGTGACTGCGCTATTTCAGGATTAATAGAATTTACTCTGTGAAAATCTTTTATTGCTTCATTCCAGCGTTTGGCCTCCAATTCGGCAATACCACGATTGTAGTAAATTCTGGCTGCTCCAGGAGTATGTTCGTCCGATAATAATAGAGCAGCATCATTCCATAAACGATAATTATCAGCGAATACCCATAAACGATTCCATGAGAGCGGCACCAAAGAGAGGGTGATAACGGTCAAAGTTATCACAGCTATTTTGCGATTTGAAAGTGTATTAATCAGAATTGGAAAAAATAGCATAAGGCCTGGCACCCACATATAGCTACGGTAAAGTACAAACGGCTCTTGTACTCGAATAACTGAGAATTCGACTATAAAAAATAGCCATGGATACAACAATGCCAGCCCGGCAAGTCCAGGCCAACCTCGGCGCATGAGTAGCTTGCCTGCGGATGCCCCATATAAAATAAAGCCGATAGCTCCCAGCCAGTTTCGCCAGTCCCACGAGTTTGCAAATACTTCACGCATATCAATGGACATCCATTGTGGATTTGGCAGTAACCATAGGAACAGGTATTTGAAAAATAAATCTGCTTGTGTCAGTAAACTCAAGATATGAAGTGTGGCTGTGGAGAGTCTTGACATATCGAGTTGCTCGAATAGCTCCGGCGCGTCAACTTCATAAACGCCGCCTAACACACCTTTTATGCGTAACACCACGAGCATCCCAATGGCTAAATAGCCAAACCAGGTTATCCATAATGCTCGTTTGTTTGCGGGAATATTGGGGCGAAGCAGAAAGGTGGTAGCAATTAAAATGGCAGGAGCCATCAAGCTATGCTCCTTGGAAAATACAGCCAAAAAATAAAAAATTATTGAAAGACCCAACCAGAGTTTTTGGTTGATTTTTTTGGTACAAACCAGGCCGCGCAAATATGCCAACTGCATAGCCAGAGTAAACAGGGTCGCCAGTAGTATGCTGCGCTGAACGATATACCCAGTGGCATAAACACTTACAGGATTGCAGGCAAAGAATAATGCTCCTAGCCATGCACCCCAATTCAAATAGTTTGATTTTGTACGAGAAGCCCTTATTTCTGGTATGACATGTATGGTAAGTTGCTGTAACCAGAAGAAAAGCAGTAATACGCAGGCGACATGTAGAAAAAAATTAAAAAGGCGATGGATAGGAGGTATGTCACTAAAGTGGAGCCATGTCCAGGCCAAACTCATATATGAAAACCAGCGTGGGTCTAACTGAAATGATGAATAGGCAAAATGGTTGACCATCCCTTCCGAAAAGAACGGCCTGTCGTCAAAGAAGAGCTGGTTGCCGAGAAATGGAAGATAGATGAGTCCAGTCACTATAAAGAGGGTGAGTACTAATCCTCGATTTCGTTCTCGAAAATAATTTATGATTTTTACTGGAGGAGCCATGAAAACCTTAAAAAAAACCCCTCAGAAAGAGGGGTTTGATTACATTACATAATTAGCTTAAGGGCAACCAAAGTATTTTTTCGCAATTATATCTAGAGTAGCTGAGGTGCCTCCTGTGCAATTCCAAGCCACCGCTGTGGAACCTGCGGCGCCGGTTAGTTCGATAACCAAATCATCAATTGTCGTGGCTTTGATGGCTCCATGCGCCACTGTTAAAGTTAATTTTGCAGAAGTGCCCGCTGTCCCGTCCACATCTATTTGAGCAAGCTCAGTCGGTAAGGAGGGGTATTTATCCAGCCCAATAGAATTCCACAGCAGGTCGGTCGTGGCAGTATTGGCCTGATTAGAGGTTACGGAGGCTGTACCATCTGGGAAGCTACCATTCTCCTGATAATACAGAGCCAATGCCATCTTGATTGGATCGATGGTTGACTGCACCTTTGAAAGTTTGGCTTTAACTACATAGTCTTGATAAGCAGGAATGGCAACAGCGGCCAGAATACCAATAATCGCAACTACGATCATCAGTTCGATCAGGGTAAAACCCTTTTGAATGCGTTTCATTTTGAACCCCTTTTAAATTAAAAATTAAGTGCGCTACCTCAACTAAGCAGCACGTGAATTTCTACGAGCAAGGCGCATGCCAACTTTTGTTCACTTACTTGCTCACGGCTCAGCATAGCCTGATGCGGAGAGAGGGTAAAATTATATTTTTATTGGCGAGTCATTGGTGACAATTTTTGTCACCAATGAGCACTTTTCAGCTTATTTGGCTATTTACCTTCAGCAACTTTCTTGAGGTTAGGCAAGCCGCTATCGAACACACCGTTTACTGCCTTGATCGCAGACTCATCGTCTTCACCTGCCGGGATAGGCGGGTTAAGCGAGTATTTACGGTAAAAGCGGGCCATCCATGTGACGGTAGTTTCATCAGCGCCTGGACCAGCTTTCACTGTGATGGTGGCGTTGTAATCCTTGACGGGCAATACGCCGCTCTCGATATAGTATTTGATTTTCATATCGGCTTCATTGATGCTACCTAGCCGTTCGATAATGGTGCCGCCATCTTTCAGGGTGAGCGTACGGTAGGTCGCTGGGTCACCATTTTCGTCTTTCTTTGACTCCACTTTGGTGCTTGCAACTAACGGAAGCCATTTCTGCAAATTGCCGAAATCTTTGACTATTGCCCATACCTTGGCGGGGGGGGCCTTGATGACAATTTCCTTTTCGACTTTTTGCGGGCTGGGGCCATGCGCCGCAGCGGTAAGCGGCAATAAGGCTATGACAATCGATGCCAATATTTTTTTCATATGTTTCTCCATCAGGTTAAAAACTCGTTAGTTGCTTCATTAAATTAAAAAGCATGGTTAAGTGAATTGCTGCTTGCGTTAGTTGGTGGCTTCCAGAATAAATTCCCCAAAAGCGCGACTTTGTTTGCCGGTAGCAATGCTTGTGATCACTTTGTTGGTTGTGGCGTCAATTACGGAGACCATGTCGTCTGCCCAGCTTGCAACATAAATACGCTGGGTAGCACCGACATAATTAATCCCTTCGGGATACGCACCAACGGCTATGCTAGAGATCGCCTTGCGTTGATTTGTATCTATTACCGTAACACTGTCGCTCTGGGTATTGGTTACATACAGGTGTTTGCCATCAGGGCTGGCTGTTATGCAGTAGGGATGCTCCCCCACTTTAATCGTGGCGACGGACTTGTAAGTGCTTGTGTCGATGACCGACACGCTATTGCCCTTAACATTGACCGCATAAAGCTCTTCGCCGTTTGGGCTTATAGCCAAGCCATAAGGGTGTTTCCCCACTGGGATCCGGGCAAGGGTTTGCAGATTTTCGGTATCAAGCACCGTTACATTGTCGGTATCCCTGTTTGCAATATAAAGTCGTTTACCGTCAGGGCTAAGTAATATCCCAGCTGGCGATTCACCTACTTGCGCTTCACGCCGATCATCAAAATTACTGGTGTTGAGCGCGACGATACGTCCTTCGAACCAATCTGCAACATATAGAACGCTGTTATCCGGGGACAAGGCCAGGGCCACGGGAGAACCTTTTATTGGGAACTCTCCGATGACCTCGTGGCTATTGCTATCGATAACTGAAATGGACTGGCTGTCGAGATTTGATACGAATACACGAGCAAGTTTCGCGGAAACGGCTACCCCTACCGGTGCCTTGCCTACCTCAATGACAGCAATCACTTGATTACTATCCAAATCAATGACCGAAACATTATTGCTGCCCTGATTGGTGATATAGGCCTGGCTACCAGCCCAGCTGGCATTCGTAAAAAAAAGGCCGGCAAAACTGAGGCACAGAATAATGAAGGATTGATTGAGTTTCAAAGAATGGATAAAAGTCTGAGGTTTAAGAGGTTCAGTAAAAACGCGCTATTAAGGCTAGCGGTTGACGATAGAGTATAAGCGGCTGTTATAAATGACGTCAAGAAAGCTCTAGATAGGTTTGCCCGGCTTCACTCAACCTATAAGGTAGTTACTCTATCAATCTGGGCTGAAGTATGAAAAAATTACATTAAATTAATAAGGTCTTTTTTGCCATGATAGATCGCGATGGATATCGACCAAATGTAGGGATCATTCTCTGCAATGCCCACAATGAAGTCTTCTGGGGGAAGCGCATACGGGAGCATTCCTGGCAGTTTCCCCAAGGTGGTATCAAGCACGGCGAATCGCCCGAGCAGGCGATGTATCGTGAACTAATGGAAGAGGTTGGTTTGCGTCCTGAGCACGTACAGATTCTGGGCCGTACGCGGGATTGGTTGCGCTATGACGTACCGACCAACTGGATCAAGCGTGAGTGGCGCGGCAGCTATAAAGGGCAGAAACAAATCTGGTTCTTGCTGCGCATGGTAGGCCGCGACTGCGATGTTTCGTTGCGCGCCAGTACACACCCTGAATTTGACGCATGGCGCTGGAGTGAGTACTGGGTGCCGCTGGATAATGTCATTGAATTCAAGCGCGATGTCTACAACAAAGCACTGAACGAGCTTGCTAACCATTTGGCGCCATCTCGCAGTAAACATCGTCCTGAGCGGGCGAGTGCCAAACAACCGTCCTGATTCTTTTCGAGCTGACCGCACAGGTTAGAGGTGTGACGCCGCTATTTTTGTTCCCATAGGCTCGCCCATCTTAACCTCCAGCAAAGAGCTCCAGTCGGGATTAAATCGTAGGGTGTCTTGAGGGAACAGCAATACTACGGTTGATCCCAATAAGAAGCGACCCATTTCCTCTCCCTTCTTCAGCATAATTTCTTTCTCTGAGTACTGCCAGGTGCGAATGGTCCTGCTACGAGGCGGGTTGACCACGCCATGCCAAACTGTTGACATGCTGCCTACGATAGTGGCTCCCACCAGCACTAATACAAAAGTACCGTAGTCAGATGTAAATTCGCAAATCACACGCTCATTGCGTGCAAACAAACCAGGGACTCCGCGAGCCGTGGTCGGATTGACTGAGAACAATGCCCCGGGCACATAAGTCATGCGTTGCAAATGGCCGTCGCAAGGCATATGGATGCGGTGGTAATCCTTGGGGCTGAGGTAGAGGGTGGCAAAGCTGCCATCCTCAAATCGGGCAGCAAGTGACTCATCCCCACCGAGCAGCGCTCGGGTGCTATATGTATGGTTTTTGGCCTGGAAAATTTGGCCGGATTGTATCGCGCCAAACTGACTGATTGCACCATCAACGGGACACACAAAGTCAGCTATAGCTAATTGGCGAGCATCGCTACGCAATGCGCGGGTGAAAAAATCGTTAAAGGACGGATATTTTTCGATATCCGGCTCGGCAGCCTCTTGCATATTGACCGCGTAGTGCTCCACGAACCAGCGAATGACGGCGGTGGTGAGCCATCCCGCTCTGGCATTGGCAAATTTACCGGCCAATACGGTGATGAGTTGTTTGGGCAGGAAGTACTGGGGTAATACTGCGAGACGATCAGGCACGCCGACCTCTGGAATAAGAAAGAGTGAAATTATAGCTGTGAAACTAAAACAAAAGGGGCAGGACGCTTGGCGTCTTGCCCCTTTTAGTCTATTTGTATTGCCTAGTTTTTAGACTGATCTACCAGCTTGTTCTTGGCGATCCAAGGCATCATTGAACGCAGCTTGCTGCCTACTTGCTCGATAGGATGAGCGGCATTGAGGCGGCGGCGTGCGGTCATTTCAGGATAATTGGTACGGCCTTCAAGAATAAATTTCTTGGCATATTCGCCATTCTGGATGGCGGTCAATGCTTCCTTCATGGCCCAGCGCGATTCATCGTTGATTACCTTGGGGCCGGTTACATACTCGCCGTATTCCGCATTGTTGGAAATGGAGTAATTCATGTTGGCGATGCCGCCTTCGTACATGAGGTCCACAATCAGTTTCATTTCATGCAGGCATTCAAAGTAGGCCATCTCGGGCGCATAGCCAGCTTCAACCAGGGTCTCGAAGCCCGCTTTGATCAGTTCTACAGCGCCGCCACACAGCACAGCCTGTTCACCGAACAGATCGGTCTCGGTTTCTTCACGGAAATCAGTTTCAATCACGCCGCCCTTGGTGCCGCCATTAGCCGCAGCATAAGAAAGCGCAATATCCTTGGCCTTACCGGAAGCGTCTTGATACACAGCGATCAGTGAAGGTACACCGCCGCCCTTGAGGTATTCGGAGCGAACAGTATGACCTGGACCCTTAGGCGCGATCATGATGACATCCAAATCCTTGCGCGGCACGATTTGGTTGTAATGGATATTGAAGCCGTGGGCAAAGGCCAGCGCGGCACCTTTTTTCAGGTTGTTAGCGACTTCTTCATGGAAGATCCCAGCCATGTTTTCATCCGGAAGCAGAATCATGACGACGTCGGCATCCTTGACTGCCTTGCCAATCTCTTCAACCTTGTGGCCGGCTTTTTCAGCCTTGGCCCAGGAGCTGCCTTCCTTGCGCAGGCCGACAGTAACCTTGACGCCGGAGTCTTTCAGGTTTTGCGCATGCGCATGGCCCTGCGAGCCGTAGCCAACGATAGTAACCTGCAGCTTCTTGATGATGGAGAGGTCGGCGTCTTTGTCGTAATAAACTTTCATTATTTACCTTTCGATGCGAATTTTAATATGGCGAATTTTTAATATGCGAGGAGTTGAATTACTGCTTTAAGCCTTAAGGATCCTGTCACCACGGCCAATACCAGAAGCCCCGGTGCGAACGGTTTCCAGGATGGCAGTTTTATCCAGTGCCTCAAGAAAGGCGTCCAGTTTGACCCCTGAGCCTGTGAGTTCGATGGTGTAGCTGCCGTCTGCCACGTCTATGATGCGGCCACGGAATATTTCACACATACGCTTCATTTCATCGCGGTAGGTGCCGGTGGCTTTAACTTTAACCAGCATCAATTCGCGTTCGATATAACGGCCGTCATTCAGATCCAGCACCTTGACTACATCTATCAGCTTATTGAGCTGTTTGATGATCTGTTCGATAACCTCTTCCGAGCCGGAAGTGACGATGGTCATGCGTGACAGCGTAGCATCCTCAGTGGGCGCTACCGTCAGGGATTCAATGTTGTAAGCGCGGGCAGAAAACAGGCCGGCTACGCGTGAAAGTGCGCCGGCTTCATTTTCCATCAGGAGTGAGATGATATGTTTCATGCCAGTTCCGGTCCTTCTGCAGAGCTGGATTTAGGATCGTCGCCCATAATCATTTCTGACAAGCCTTTGCCGTTTGGCACCATGGGAAACACGTTTTCTTTCTGGTCGGTAATGAAGTCCATAAACACGAAGCGATCCTTCATCGCGAACGCATCTTTCAGAGCGCCTTCAACGTCCCCAGGTTTCGTGATCTGCATGCCGACGTGACCATAGGATTCCGCCAGTTTGACGAAGTCGGGCAGGCTGTCCATGTAAGATTCCGAATAGCGGTTCTCGTAAAAGAACTGCTGCCATTGCCGCACCATACCGAGATAACGGTTGTTGAGCAAAATCACCTTGATGGGCAGATGAAACTGTTTGCAGGTTGATAGCTCCTGAATGTTCATCTGGATGCTGCCTTCACCTGTCACGCACGCAACCTGTGCAGTGGGATTAGCGAACTGACAGCCCATGGCATAAGGCAAGCCGACACCCATTGTGCCGAGTCCGCCGGAATTGATCCAGCGCCTCGGCTTGTCAAATTTATAATACTGCGCGGCCCACATCTGGTGCTGGCCTACGTCAGAAGTCACATAGGCGTCGCCCTTGGTTACTTCATACAGTTTTTCAATAACGAATTGCGGTTTGATGATGCTGCTGGTGCGGTCATAGGCTAATGAATCCTTACCGCGCCAACTATCAATCTGCG
>CAZBSR010000052.1:0-9825 GCA_964494575.1 uncultured Methylophilaceae bacterium
CCTACAAATACCCCAGGGATAAATTCGAATCGCTGCTGCATGAAGCCGGCTGGCTCGTGGATCAGTTTTGGGAGGATGCTGCAGAATCCGGTTTCGGGGTTTTCCTGCTTAAATCTTCCGGCTAAAAGTCTTCCAGCTACAATTTTGCAGCTAGAAGCAGGCTTAGGGAGTGACTTCCACGCCTTTCCAGAAAGCCACATGGTCCTTGATGTTGGCTGCCGCCGGCTTCGGGTCAGGATAAAACCAGGCCGCGTTCTCATTCAGCTTGCCATCCACTTCCACATCAAAATATGAGGCCAGCCCTTTCCACGGGCAAGTCGTGGAATGGGCGCTCTCCTTGAAGTATTCGGCTTTTATCGTACTGCGCGGGAAATAAATATTCCCTTCTACCGTTTCAAACTTATCAGTCTCTGCAATGACTTTTCCGTTCCATTTTGCGATTGGCATATCTACTCCTTGAGTGTGGCAAGCGCTTGCTCCAGGTCTTCAATCAAATCGTCGGTTTCTTCCAGCCCCACATATAACCTGACCAGCCCGCCTATATATGGCCACTTTCTGCGAAGTTTGTTCATTTCAAATGGCACTGCCAGGCTGCAACTGCCGCCCCAGCTGTAGCCAATGCGAAAAATCTCAAGATGGTTGACGAAGCGATCGATCATTTCCAGGCCGATACGCGGCTGGAACACAACTGAAAACAGGCTGGCTGCGCCGGTGAAATCACGCTGCCATATCTCATGGCCGGGTGACCCTTCCAATGCCGGGTGTAATACCTGGGCAATGGCGGGCTGCTTCTGCAGCCATTCCGCCACCTTCCGGGCCGAGGCATCCTGGGCCTGATACCTTAACTTGTAATGCGGCAAGCTGCGCAGGACGATATTGCAATCCTCCGGGCTGACCCCAAAACCGAAGCGCATATGGGTAACCAGCAGTTTGTCATGCAGATTATCATCACGCGTGGTGATGCTGCCCATCATTACGTCACAGCCGCCGGACTGATACTTGGTCAATGCCTGGATCGAAATATCCGCGCCCAGATCAAATACCGGCAATGAAATAGCAGCGGCCCAGGTAGCATCTACCGCCACTACCACACCATGCTGATGCGCAAGTTGGCATAGCGCCGGGAGGTCGGCAACTTCCATGGAAACCGAGCCTGGGGTTTCCACCCACAGCAAACGCGTGTTGCTGGTGATGGTGATGCTATCCACATTCAGCGGGTCATAATAGGCCAGCTCTATACCGAAGCTGCCCTGGAAAAACCTGGCAAGGTCGGACGCAGGCTCATAAGCATTATCCGGCAGCAGGATACGATCACCCGATTTGAGTAAACCCAGCATCACCAGGCTGATCGCGGACAAGCCGGATGGCAGCAGGATGCAATGCGCTGCATCTTCAAGCAAGGCCAGCTTGCGCTCCAGACGCCGCGTCGTCGGTGTGCCCATCAGGCCATAGGAGTACTGGCTCTTATCTTTCCAGTCGCGGTTACGCAGGCTTTCCACATCCGGGAAAACTATTGTGGAAGCTCTCTCCACGCCACTGGTAAGGCTGCGAAAATTATCATTATACGAATTGTCCGGCCGTACCAGCCTGGTCCAGAGTTTTGGCTTCGAGTTCTTTTTGCGCATGGTCATCATCAATTATGTTGAGTAATTATTATGTACTAGTTTACCCAAATGACCGGTCGCCAGAATGTTGATTACAAAAAACAATGTATATGAAATAATCAGGCTACAAGAGCGGTAAAAACGATACTTGAAGGCATCAGGTCAATTTTTGAACTGACGAATACCAAGGAAAAAAAGTGCCGGAAATCGTTATAGAAAATACGTCTTTAGAGCAAGAAGAGCTAAGGGGATGCGCCAGAACTGTAACCGAGATCGAATGGCTACTGTTGATTCTGGTATTGCTATACCAAGTCTTTAGCGATACTTCCGGTGATGAAAAAACAGCCATCCTCATGGCTATTTTCTTCTATGCCGCTTTTATCATGAGTTTCCATTATGCAAACTTTTACAAAGTAGAAAGCCGATGGAAACTGGCCATAGAAACCTGGGTAATGATCAGCTTTATTACCTGGTGCCTGTGGTTCACCGGCAAGCTGGAGAGCCCACTGGTCAATACCTATTTGCTGGTCATCATCACCAGTTCGCTGACCCTCGGTAAAGCCACCACCTTCGCTGAACTATGCCTGATCGCTGCCTGCTTCCTCTTCCTGGGGAATCACTCCTCGCTGCATGACCTTTACACGTTAAGTTATATAGGAGCGATTCTGGTACAACTGGCCCCTATCATCCTGGTGGCCTATATCACCACCATGTTTTCTTCGGATATCCGTTATGGCCTCAACAAGGCCAAGCTGGTATCTGAAACCGACGAGCTGACCAAGGCACTGAATCGGCGTGGATTCGCTATTGCGGCAGACAGGCTATTCGGCCAGGCAAAACGCCACGAGCGGGCAATGAGCGTGCTGGTGATAGATTCGGACAACCTGAAGCAAATCAATGACAAACATGGTCATAAATTCGGGGATGCGCTTCTATTGATGATCGTGAAATGTATAGAAGACCACCTTCGCGACACCGATGTCTTGGCGCGTTTTGGCGGTGATGAGTTTGTCGTCCTGCTTCCGGACGCCCCATCTGCTGGTGCGCAATTGGTCGCGGAAAGAATTCTTCATGCAGTGGAAAACACTTTGCCCAGCATGGACCAAAAAAGCATCAAGGGAACCGTAAGTATAGGTATCGCCACCTTCCCGGAGGATGGGCTCTCGATAAATTCGATTGTTGAAAATGCGGATAAAGCGATGTATCGAGCAAAAGCGGCAGGACGCAACCAGGTAGTCAAGTTTGCAGATCAAACTGCGTCTTAAATCAGCGGCTCCTTAAAAGGCGCGCGTTCTTCCAATTCATCCTGATATACATCCATGCCTCTGGCTTCACGCTTCAGGAACTCCTTGATCGCCGATTCAAAATCCGGGTGCGCAATGTGGTGGAAGGAAAGCGTTGGTCTTGGCAGAAAGCCTCTCGCCAACTTGTGCTCCCCCTGTGCACCGCCTTCAAAATAGCGTACGCCCGCCTCTATACAAAACTCCTGCGCCTGGTAGTAACACAACTCGAAATGTAAGCCTGGAACATAAGCTAAGGCACCCCAATAGCGGCCGTATATAGCATCTTTTCCAAAAATATTGAAAGCCGCAGCTATTGGCTTGCCGGCCTGCTCGGCTATCACCAGTAAAGTGTTTTGCGGCAGACGCTGTCCCAGAACATGAAAAAACTCGCGTGTCAGGTAAGGCGTGGAACGATGCTGGTGATAGGTGTTTTCGTAACAACCATAAAAGAAATCCCACAGGTCTGCCGTTACCTCCGCGCCGCGCAACCTCTTACAAGTGACCCCCGCCTCGCTCACCTTGCGACGCTCCTGCCGAATCTTTTTACGTTTGTCATGCGACAGGCGCGCAAGGAAGTCCGCAAAATCCTTGTAGCTCTCATTTTCCCAGCGAAACTGCACGCCTGAACGCTCCATCCAGCCGGCATTGCGCAATACATCGGCAGAATCGTCATCGGGAAACAGAACGTGTGCTGAAGATAGCTGGTGTTGCCCCAACTGCTGGAGCAATACTTGCAACATGAGCGATTGGGTCTTGGTATCGGCGCTTAGCAGGCGTGCGCCGGTGATGGGAGTAAATGGAATAGCGGCCAGCAGCTTGGGGTAGTAAGCAAGGCCATGTTGCTGGTAGGCATCCGCCCATGCCCAATCGAATACGTATTCTCCATAGGAATGGTTTTTGACATATAGCGGCATCGCGCCTGTTAATTTTCCCTGCTGCCTGATTAACAGCGGATAGGGCTGCCAGCCTGTGCCTGCGCCGACACATCCAGTATCTTCCAAGGCACTCAGGAACGCATGGCTAAGCAAGGGTGAGCCGTCGGTAAGCGCATCCCAGTCTTGGGCATCAACTTGGCTGATGCCGGGGACTATTTCAATCTCGGTATTCATGAAATGCCGGCCAATATCCATGTGAGCACATGGAATCATGGTACCTAAAGTGCTCAATAAAGTAATGCAGGAATGACTATGACGGGATTAAGAGGTAAAGGAGAGTAATTCGGATGATCTATAAAGGGTTTTTACGGCCTATCGCTGCCTGCTTGCCTTTCCGCTTGATCTGCAGATCGGCCTCCTTGTTCTCATTCAGCCTGGCTTCGTCAATCTTGGCCTCTAGGTCGCGCCGACGCTCGATAGCCCTCGCCTGCGCATCTTCCAGTTCTTTCATGGTAATGATGTCATCACCATTCGTATCAATTTCGTAAAAGTGCCGGACAATCTGCGGCAGGGCTGCGATAGCTTCTTCGCGGGAAAGCGTCCCATCGTTATCCCGGTCAGCACCAAAAAAACGCTCCTGAAGCTGCTTGCGCATAGCACGTCGACGTTCTTCAAGCTGGGTATGGCCGGGGTCAGTACGTGAATAGGTATCGAGCGCCCGACGCAACTGCACGCGCTGCTCGACACTGATCCCATCATCCAGCGTCTGCCCGGCTGACGTTTGGCTTTCATCTTCGACCAGAGATGGGGCGGTCCCATCCGTATTACCTTGGGTATCACGATTGGGAGGGGTGTCACGGGCACCGGCAAAAGCAGGCTCGGCCAGACCGAGCAATAGACACATGGCGACGAGTATATGTTTTTTACTCGCTGACATATTTTGCGGAATCAACATCGTCTCTTATGCCGTAAGCGCAGCGCGCCATACAGCAGGCGGCGCGGAAGCAAACGTTATAAAAAAACAGAGCTTAATTATGTTACTTTGCATAGCAAAGGCCTCTTTATTTACAAATACTTATAATTTTTGGCTTTTCACTACTATCAGGTGCGCTGAATCTGCACACCCTATCCCCAATCAAATCGCTACCCACAAGCATATTTGCGTAATTAAGACGGAATATGATGACCCAACAATGTAAATCGAATGTTTCAAATAACACCATGAATGTAAAAAATTGTAACCGCTAACATTTTCATTTTGCTGGTTAAACTCTTAAGATAGCGCTTTCCATAATTACATATTCCGCACAAAATATCGCATGCTGACAAATATCAAAAAAGTACTGATGGTAGATGATGACTTGCGCATGCGCGAGCTTTTGCAACGTTACCTGGGGGAGCAGGGCTTTAGCATCAAAGCGGTATCTGATTCCACAGAGATGGACGCCGCTTTGGCACAGGAGCATGTCGACATACTGGTACTTGATTTGATGCTACCGGGCGAAGACGGCCTTGCCATCTGCCGCCGCCTGCGCGGTAATGGCAACACGATACCAATCATTATGCTGACGGCACGCGGTGATGAGGTAGACAGGATTATCGGCCTCGAAATGGGTGCGGACGATTACCTGCCAAAACCCTTCAACCCTCGTGAATTATTGGCCCGCATCAATGCAATCATGCGCCGCCATGAACCAAAATTACCGAGTGCGCCTTCGGCTGAAGCGGGCAGCGTCAGCTTTGGCGACTTTACTTTCGACCTGTCCACACGCACCCTTAGCCGAAATGGGGAGCCGGTGACCATCACTAGTGGGGAATTTGCCCTGCTCAAGGCATTTGTTGACCATCCGCGTCAGCCATTATCGCGCGACAGGTTGATGCAACTCGCGCGCGGCAGGGAACTCGATGTATTTGATCGCAGTATTGACGTGCAGGTATCGCGCCTAAGGAAGCTAATCGAATCCGACCCGGTGCACCCGCGTTACTTACAAACCATGTGGGGATTTGGCTATGTATTTATTCCTGATGGTGAAGTCCAAAAAACTTAAGCCCCGGAAGACAAGCCGGAATTCCAGGATTAAATGAAACTTCTCCCTCGCACACTACTTGCCCGGGTCATGTTGCTTATTGCCCTGTTATTGGCGATCGGGCAATTCGCCGCGCTCAGGCTTTTTGATTATTTCGAACGTGAACCACGTGCGGTGGCAGCGGCTTTGCAGGCTACCAGCGTAGTCAACCTCACGCGCGCCGCACTCCTGGCCGCACAGGACAATCGACGCATCGCGCTGCTTTCCGACTTCTCCGGGCGTGAAGGCATCCATGTCTACGCCGTGGACTTCATGGAAACTGTCGAGCCCTTACCCAACGACCCTTACATCCAGATCATAGCCGGCGTGATTCGCCAAAGACTCGGTCAGGAAACGCTGGTCACTCTCAACCATTTGGGATTGCCCGGCCTGTGGGTCAGTTTTTCTATCGGCCAGGATGATTTCTGGGTGGTCATTCCGCGCATCCAGGTCGTACGACCGTTCCCCTGGCAGTGGCTGGGCTGGGTGGGGCTGGTCGCGCTGCTGTCCCTGATTGGCGCCTACCTGATTGCAGCGCGCATTAACCTGCCGTTGCGCCAGCTCGCTTCGGCCGCGAACAAACTGCGTCAGGGCGAGACGCCGCATAAACTCCCTGTGGCCGGCACCGAGGAAATGCGCGAGGTCAATCGCACCTTCAATGAAATGAGCGAAGCACTGGCAAGGCTGGATACTGAGCGGAGACTGCTACTCGCCGGGGTTTCCCACGACCTGCGCACCCCTCTGGCCCGGCTGCGGCTAGCGGTGGAAATGCTCCCGGATGAACACAGCAGCAGCCTCAAAGACGGCATGGTGCAGGACATTACCGATATGGATGACATCATCAGCCAGTTTCTAGACTTCGTGCGCGGGGTCGAGGGTGAACCGACGCAAATGGTAGATTTGAATATCCTGCTGAGAGCGCTGGCCGAGCGCCATACACGTGCCGGCCGCGACCTTGTGTTGAAACTGGCCCCAACCCACCTGATCCCATTGAGGCCGGTCGCCATGCAGCGCTTGCTGGATAACCTGGTAGATAATGCATTTGCCTACAGCAACGACGCAGTGACCGTAATTACCGAAATCACCGCCACCTCAATAGTGGTAAGCATTCTTGATAAAGGACCTGGCATACCGTTATCGCATATGACAAGGCTACTACGCCCATTCGAACGCCTGGACACTGCACGCGGCAATGAAGGTGGGAGCGGCCTGGGGCTTGCCATCGCGGATCGTATTGCCAAATTGCACAAGGGCCAGCTTGAACTGATTAACCGGCCGCAGGGCGGGCTGGAGGCCAGGGTAACCCTGCCCATTTGATGTTTAGATGCCTGGCTCGAACCACGCCAGCTTTTTCCTCAGATCGACCACATGGCCGATAATGATCAGGCACGGCGGCTTTAGTTCTGCAGTCGCCGCTTTCTCCGCCAGCGTGTCAAGGTCGCCAACAATCACGCGTTGCCTGGGTGTTGTGCCTTGCTGCACTATTGCGGCGGGCGTCGTGGAGGCCAGACCGTGGATGATCAGCTGGCGGCATATTTCGGCCAGACCGACGAGCCCCATATAAATGACAACAGTCTGATTCGGGCGCACTAATACAGGCCAATCTAGGCCTACTGTGCCGTCCTTCAAATGCCCGGTGGTAAAAATGCAGGACTGTGCGTAATCCCTGTGCGTGAGCGGAATGCCAGCATAACTGGAAACCCCACTCGCAGCCGTAATACCGGGCACGACCTGAAACGGTATACCGTGCTCCATCAGGGTTTCGATCTCTTCCCCACCGCGGCCGAAAATGAATGGGTCGCCGCCTTTCAGGCGCAGGACGCGCTTGCCCTCTTTCGCCAGCCGCACCAACAGATCGTTGATCTCTTCCTGCGGCAAAGTATGTTGGTCGCGCGCCTTGCCTACATAAATCAGCTCGGCATCGCGCCGCACCAGCTCCATGACTTCCTTGCTGACGAGTTTGTCGTAGACCGCAACATCTGCCTGCTGCATCAACCGCAGGGCGCGGAAGGTCAGCAGATCAGGGTCGCCCGGGCCGCCGCCCACCAGGTAAACCTCTCCTCTATGTTTCACATCCGTTTCGCCAGTCAAGGCGGCAGCAAGGGCGACATGCGCCGCCGACTCCTGCCCGGATAGCACTTGCTCGGCAATGGGTCCCGAGAATACGTCCTCCCAGAAAATGCGCCGCTCCTGCATTGCGCTAAAACGCTGCTTTACCTTGCCACGGAACTCTGCCGCCAGCGCGGCCAGGCGCCCATAAGTAGCGGGCACCATGGTTTCTATTCGGCTACGCAGCATACGCGCCAGCACCGGTGCCGCACCGCCGCTGGAAATCGCAATCACGATAGGCGAGCGATCCACGATCGAAGGCATGGTGAAAGTACATAGCTCGGGCGAATCGACCACATTGACCGGGATATTGCGCTGCCGGGCAGCCTGTGACACAGCCTTGTTGATCGCTTCATCATCAGTAGCGGCAACCACGAGGCAGGCATTGTCCAGTCGAGATGATTCGAAAACGGCATGGGTATGGGTAATTTTTTTTGTTTCGTGCAGCTCTGCCAGTGCAGGACAAATTTCCGGGGAGACAACCTCGATATCACCGCCTGCCTTGAGCAGCATGGTGACTTTGCGTACCGCCACCTCACCGCCGCCAATGACAACGCAGCGGCGGCCCCGGATTTTCAGAAAGATTGGGAATGCATCCATGGCGGTATTTTACCCGCTCATTCGCTTTTAACATTCCATTACGCTACAATTCTCACTTAATTATTGTTTACTATACAAATTTTGTTTCTCAACTATTTAACGCGCGTGAACATGCAGTGCCACTTCAAGCCGTTTCCAAAAGCGCCATGATTCCGGTAAACGACCCCCTGCCGGAAACTATCCAGCAATCCGCTCCGCGCAAAAAAGTATTCATCAAGACTTTCGGCTGCCAGATGAATGAATACGACTCGTCACGCATGGCCGACCTGCTGCATGCGACTGATGGCATGGAGCCGACCGACAATCCCGAAGATGCCGACGTCATCCTGCTAAACACCTGCTCGGTGCGCGAAAAAGCGCAAGAAAAGGTATTCAGCCATCTCGGGCGTTTTATCCCAATGAAGAAGAGAAATCCGAACCTGGTGATTGGCGTAGGCGGCTGTGTCGCCAGCCAGGAAGGCGCGAACATCGTGGCACGTGCACCGTATGTTGACGTGGTCTTCGGCCCGCAAACGCTGCATCGCCTGCCGGAAATGATCAGTAATCAGCGCCGAACCGGTGTGTCGCAAGTGGACATCAGTTTTCCGGAAATCGAGAAATTCGATCACCTGCCACCACCGCGCATAGAAGGTGCAGCAGCCTTTCTGTCCATCATGGAAGGCTGCAGCAAGTATTGCAGCTTTTGCGTCGTGCCTTATACGCGCGGCGAAGAAGTTTCACGCCCGTTTGAAGACATCCTGACCGAGGCTGTGCAACTGGCGAATCAGGGCGTCAAGGAAATCACCTTGCTGGGCCAGAATGTGAATGCCTACGCACACACCACGAGCAATGGCGACACCGCGGATCTGGCCCTGCTGATCGAATACATCTCGGAAATTCCGGCGATTGAGCGTATACGCTTCACTACATCCCACCCTAATGAGATGAGCCAGGCCCTGATCGACTGCTTTGCCCGCTTTCCCAAGCTGGTGTCGCATTTGCACCTGCCGGTACAGGCCGGCTCTGACCGCGTGCTGATGGCGATGAAACGCAATTACACCACGCTCCAGTACAAATCGATCATCCGCAAATTGCGGGCAATAAGGCCCGACATTAGCATCACTTCAGATTTTATTATTGGCTTCCCCGGCGAATCTGAGGCTGAGTTCGAGGCGACTATGCGCCTGGTGAAAGATGTCGGCTTCGACCTCAGTTTCAGCTTCCTGTATAGCCCGCGTCCCGGTACGCCAGCCTCCTACCTGAGCGACGATACGCCGGAGGAAATCAAGCTTGCGCGCCTTGCCCGTTT
>CAZBSR010000053.1:0-9347 GCA_964494575.1 uncultured Methylophilaceae bacterium
ATGGGCGTGGACGACAACGCGCTTTATCGCCAGAAGGAGTTGCTGGGGCAGCGCGACTGGAGCCAGGATGACGCAAAAGAAGCCGCGGCACATAATGCCGGGCTTAATTACATCGCACTCAACGGCAATATCGGCTGTATGGTCAATGGCGCCGGCCTGGCGATGGCAACCATGGATATGATCCAACTGCATGGCGGTGCACCTGCAAACTTCCTCGATGTTGGCGGTGGTGCGACTGCCGAGACTGTGGCCAAGGCCTTCAAGATCATTCTTGCGGATGACCAGGTCAAAGCTATCCTGGTGAATATTTTTGGTGGCATCATGCGCTGCGATATTATTGCCGAGGGCATCATTACCGCAGTGAAAGAGGTCGGTATCCAGATACCGGTCGTGGTTCGCCTGGAAGGCACGAATGTCGAGTTGGGCAGGAAGATGCTCAGCGAGAGCGGGCTGTCGATCATTTCGGCGACCGGCCTCACGGATGCGGCCCAGCAAGCGGTGAAGTCTGTAGCAACGGCGGTGAAAGCCTGATATGAGTATATTGGTCAATAAAGACACTAAAGTCCTGTGCCAGGGGTTTACCGGCAAGCAGGGTACATTCCATTCCGAACAGGCGCTTGCTTACGGCACAAAGATGGTGGGGGGCGTTACGCCGGGCAAAGGCGGGCAGCGGCATCTCGACCTGCCGGTATTCAACACCATGCGCGAAGCCGTGCGCGAGACTGGAGCCAATGCCTCGGTGATTTATGTGCCGCCGCCATACGCCGCGGACTCCATCCTGGAAGCGGCAGATGCGGGTATCGGCCTGATTGTCTGCATCACCGAAGGCATCCCGGTGCTGGATATGCTCAATGTCAAAGCCGCGCTCAAGGCCAATGGCACTTACCTGATCGGGCCCAATTGCCCAGGCGTTATTACGCCGGACGAATGCAAGATAGGCATCATGCCGGGTAGCATCCATTTGCGCGGCAAGGTCGGGATTGTTTCGCGCTCCGGCACGCTTACTTACGAGGCTGTTCACCAGACCACTGCATTGAAGCTGGGGCAATCTACCTGCGTCGGCATTGGCGGCGACCCTATCAAGGGGCTCAACTTTATCGAGTGCCTGCAAATGTTTGAAGCGGATGATGAGACCGAGGCTATCATTATGGTAGGCGAGATCGGCGGTAGCGATGAAGAAGCCGCTGCGGACTATATCAAGAGCTACCTGACCAAGCCGATAGCCGCCTATATTGCAGGTCAGACGGCGCCCAAGGGCAAGCGTATGGGGCATGCGGGGGCGATTATCTCCGGTGGCAGCGGACTTGCGGCGGATAAAATCCGTGCGCTGGAAAATGCTGGCGTCGTGGTTGCCAGTTCGCCTGCAGGCATGGGTGAAGCGGTGCAAGCGGCCATCAAGGCCAAACAATAAAACGGGATGATTCCAAATGTTACGTAAATCTCTGCATCTGATACTGGGCATTCTGCTGCTGAGCATTGCCGCCCCCGGCCTGATATCTACCGCGCATGCCAAGGAGGAAATTCCCTACCTGCTGACGGCATCGTCCAAGGGTGATGTGGCAACCGTGCGCGCCATGCTCAACAGCGGCGCCAACCCCAATACCAAGGATGCGGATGGCATAACGGCGCTGATGTATGCGGCGCGCAAGGATAAGGCTGATGTGGCTGCGGCTTTGCTGGAAAAGGGCGCTGACATCAATGCCAAGGATAATGGCGGATGGACGGCCCTGATGTTTGCGGCCAAGAAGAATTATGTCGCGACGGCTCGAGTGCTGCTGGACAAGGGCGCGGATGCCAAAGTCCGTGACGAGTCTGGCTGGAGCGCGCTGGGGATGGCAGCGACTTCAGGCTATCACCAGATAGTGGATATGCTGATCAAGCACGGTATTGATCCCAACTCCAAAAGTGATGACGGCAAAAGCGTGCTGATGTATGCGGCCAAGAACGGCGACCTGCCTACCATCACAACATTGATTGATAACGGTGCCGATACGGCAGCACGCGATCGCTTCGGCGCCACGGCCTTGATGTATGCCGCTCGCGCCGGCAATGCCGAAGCAGTTAACCTCATCATCGCCAAAGGCGCCAAGATTGAAGACAAGGATAGTGCCAAATGGACTGCGCTGACCTGGGCTGTCAAGAAGTCCCAACTGGACGCCGCCAAGGCCCTGATCGCCAAAGGCGCTGACGTTAATCATCAAGACTCCGAAGGCACGCCCCTGTTGCAGGTTGCGGTGGATAACAAATCTGTCGATATGGTCAAGCTGTTGTTGGATAACGGCGCCAATGTTAAAGCCAAGGACCAGTACGGGTTGACAGCCCTGGTGTATGCGTTGAAGGGCGGGAATTCGGAAATTGTGAAGCTCATCAAAGATGCGGGCGGAAGTTATTAACGGATTGCTATCCATGAAGCTTGCCATTGCGCAAATCAATTGCACGGTAGGGGATCTCGCTGGCAATAGTGCAAAGATAATAGACTACGCCAGCCGCGCCAGGGATGCCGGTGCCAGCCTGGTCATGACTCCTGAACTGGCACTTAGCGGCTATCCGCCAGAAGATCTGTTGTTGCGCGAAGACTTCAACAAGGCCTGTGAAGCTGCATTGCTTGAGCTTGCATCCGCCATATCGGGCATTACGGTACTGGTAGGGCACCCCCTCCTGAAAGACGGGCTGTGTTATAACGCCGCTTCTGTTTTACAAGATGGAAGCATCTTGGCGACATATCATAAACATATTTTGCCAAACCATAGTGTTTTCGACGAAGTTCGCTACTTTTCGGCAGGCTTGGATCCTTTGGTTTTTATTCATCATGGGGTGCATTTCGGCGTATTGATCTGTGCCGATGTCTGGGAGCCGACCCCCGCGACATTAGCCAGGGATGCGGGTGCCGAGGTGCTGCTGGTGCTGAACGCATCACCTTTCCATATTGATAAACAGCCGGCGCGTCATGAAATCGTCAGGGCACGCGTCAGCGAAACCGGCTTGCCTATTGTTTACACTAATATGGTTGGTGGGCAGGATGAGCTGGTATTTGATGGTGGCTCGTTTGTACTTGATAAACGGGGAGCGCTTACCCAGCAATTGACTGCGTTTGACGAGGCGCTTGCCATCGTCGATTTGGAAGATGGCCGTCCGCTTGCCGCGGAAACAAAGCCCAGCCTTGGCCTGGAAGCATCCGTCTACCAGGCCTTATCTCACGGCCTGTATGACTACATACATAAAAATGGTTTTCCTGGTGTTGTACTTGGACTTTCGGGAGGTATTGATTCGGCTCTCACGCTGGCAATCGCAGTAGATGCACTGGGTGCGGAGCGTGTGCGCGTAGTCATGATGCCATCCGAATTTACTGCCGAAATGAGCATAAGCGATGCTGAAGCCATGGCGAAAATCGTGGGTGTAAATTACAGCGAGCTGCCTATCAATGCGTTGTATGAACATTTCTGCCAGGTATTGGCGCCGGACTTTTCCGGCCTGCCGTTTGATGCGACCGAAGAGAACCTACAGGCGCGCATCAGGGGCATGCTGCTCATGGCCCTGTCCAACAAGTTCGGCTCGATAGTCCTGACCACCGGCAATAAGAGTGAGATGGCCGTTGGTTATTCCACACTGTATGGCGATATGGCTGGTGGGTTTTCCCTGTTGAAGGATGTGCCCAAGACGCTTGTATACAAGCTTGCGCATTATCGCAATGCGCTTTCACCCATCATCCCGGAGCGGATTATTTCACGCCCGCCTTCAGCCGAGCTGCGTCCAGGCCAGACCGACCAGGATAGCTTGCCGCCCTATGAAATACTTGATGCCATCATGGAGGCTTATGTCGAAGATGACTGTGGCCCTGCCGAGATTATTTCCATGGGCTTTACCGCGCAGGATGTGAAGCGCGTGGTCGGGCTGATAGACCGCAATGAATATAAACGTCGCCAGGCGCCGGTGGGGGTGAGAATTACCCATAGAGGGTTTGGCAAAGACCGGCGATATCCGATAACATCCAGATTTTATTAAGAGATTTAACTGAGTTTGCAGCAATTTAGAAAAGGGCACTATCCATGAAGAAAATCGAAGCTGTCATTAAGCCATTTAAACTGGACGAAGTGCGTGAAGCCTTGTCAGAGATCGGAATCACCGGCCTGACCGTAACCGAAGTAAAAGGCTTCGGTCGCCAAAAAGGGCACACAGAACTTTATCGCGGCGCTGAATATGTGGTGGACTTTCTGCCCAAGATCAAGCTGGAGTTGGTAATAGCCGATGACCTGGTGGAAGCTTCCATGGAGGCTATTATCAAGGCTGCGCGCACCGGAAAGATCGGCGATGGCAAGATTTTTGTCAGCGCGGTGGAGCAGGTGGTCCGTATTCGTACCGGTGAAACGGGCGAGCAAGCTGTCTAGTCCAGTTGCCTGTTGTCCTTAAAACAGTTTTATTGCTGACCATATCAAATGTCTTCATGACATTTGCCTGGTATGCGCATCTCAAGAATCTCAACGACAAACCCTGGTTCATTGCGGCATTCCTCAGCTGGGGTATCGCGCTGCTTGAGTACATGTTTCAGGTGCCGGCAAACCGCCTTGGATTTACCGTGCTTTCTCTGGCGCAGCTCAAGATATTGCAGGAGGTAATAACGCTGGCAGTATTCGTGCCATTCGCCATTTATTACATGCAGCAGCCGATCAAGCTGGATTTCCTCTGGGCCGGATTGTGCCTGATGGGCGCAGTCTACTTTATGTTCAGGGCTTAGATACTCAAAACTGTGCACTACTTTGCTTGTCTCAATGATTCAAATTCAGGAATAATAAATCATGATTAAGATCGATGCGTTGCTGCATGCCGGGCTGATTATTTCAGACCTGGAAAAATCGCGCGCCTTTTATGAAGGCCTGCTGGGACTGGTGCCAAATCCTGCAAGGCCTGATTTTGGTTTCGAAGGCGTGTGGTATGACATCGGTGCCAACCAGATCCATTTGATGGTGGTGCCTAATCCCGATATCAATTCGGTTCGTCCGCAGCATGGCGGGCGCGACCATCATGTAGCTCTAGCGGTAAGCGATATAGATGCGGTCAAGGCAGTTTTTGACAAAGCGGGCATTGTTTATTCAATGAGCAAGTCCGGCAGGGCAGCACTATTCTGCCGCGATCCTGATGAGAATGCCCTGGAGTTCTTTAAGGTCTAAGGGGTTTCCCTCGGAACCAGTTTTCAGCACATAGGCTGGAAACTGGCCGTCTTAACAGGCCGGTGTACTAAAATCCCAATGCGCGTGCCGACTGGTAGAAGATAAAGCTGATAACCCACGCCAGCGCCAGAGACCAGATGATCGACAGCCACATGAAGCCTACGCTTTTGGACTCGCTTTTTAATGTGGCGATGGTCGAAAGGCAGGGTGTATAGATGAGCGTGAATAGCATGAAGCTCATCCCTTGAACCCAGTCCAGCTGATGCGCCATCTGTAGCATGAGCGCATCTCCCTGCAAGCCATAAATCACGGCAAGTGCGCCTAGCACGATCTCCTTGGCAACAAAGCCGAAAATCAATGCAATGGCAAGTTGACCGTCGATGCCGATAGGGTCGAGCACTGGACTGAAAAAGGTACCAATCTGGCCGGCATAGGTACCGATGCTGGCTGGCGGCACATTGCTCGGAAAGTTGGTCAGGGCCCAAACCATGACTACCCCGATAATGATAAATTTGGTCGCGCGATTTAAAAAGTACTTTACCTCATGCCAGCCGCGCAGCCATATCTGGCGCGGGGTAGGAAAGCGGTAAGGCGGCAGCTCAAGAATGAACGGCTCGGTATTAGTGTAGCGGCCCTTGTAGATGATGGCTGTAATGAAAATGGTTGCAAAACTCATCAGGTACAGTGCGAGCAGTATAAAAGGCGCCTGGCTGGCGGTAAACAGCGTCGCGATCATGAATATGAACACCTGCAGGCGCGCCGAGCATAGCGACAGCGGAATGACCAACATGGTAAGCAGACGCAGATTGCGTGAGCGCATGACTCTTGTGCCCATGAGCGCAGGTACGTTGCAGCCAAAGCCCATCATTACCATGACGAAACCTCGTCCATCGAGCCCCATTTTGGCCATCAATGCATCCATGAGGAAAGCCGCACGCGACAGGTATCCACTATCTTCCACCATGGACATGACTAGGAAAAACAGCACAATAACTGGCACGAATGCAGCAACTGTTCCTACGCCGTTGTATATGCCATCCAGCAGCAACCCATGTAACAGGGGAGGGGCCCCGGCCAATAGCGGTTCTATGGCGAGAGTGCGCAGCTCGGTAAGCAGCCATGCCACGGCGTCCTGCAATGGCGTGCCTAAGGTGAAAATAAACTGGAATAGCAAGAACATGGAAGCGAAGAATATGGGCAAGCCAAACCAGGGGTGCAGCAGCACCTTATCGATCTTGTCGGTGAGATGGTCGGTCAGTTGCGCTGGCATTTGCACCGTGTTTTTTACAATGGCTTCCATCTCCAGCTCGATGGCGCTATCCGCTTCCAACAACTCGCCTATGCGCTGTGGAGATGGGCTGGAGGCCTGCTGATCCAGATGTCGTGCCGCGGCCTGCAGCGCTTGCTGGCAGCCGTCTCCATACTTGGCGCTGATCTGCATGACCGGCATTTGCAACTGTTGTGACATGGCCGCAGTATCGATGGTGATGCCGGCGCGCTTGGCTTCATCCGACATATTTAGCAGAAGCATGGCGGGGATACCGAGCGAACGGATTTGCAGGGCGAGTGACAGCTGGCGGTCGATCTGCGAGCTGTTCAATACGATCATCACCAAATCAACCGGGTGGTTGGCCAGGAAGTGGCGAACCACCTGTTCATCGTCCGAGAATCCATGCAGGTCATATAGCCCCGGCAAATCGATCAGTTCGGCAATATGGCCACCGGCCAGTATTTTTGCGCTCAGCAAATCAACCGTGATGCCGGGCCAGTTGCCCACGCGCGCTGAGGCGCCGCTGATACGGTTAAACAGGGTTGATTTGCCCGTATTGGGCATGCCGAGTAAAGCAATACGTTTCATTACGTGCCTGGGTGGAGGTTGTTACGTGATGTGGATGAGGCTGGCTTCAGATGTCCTTAGAATTACATCTGTAGTGCCTATGCGCACATGTAGCGGGCCGTTGAAGCTGGCTCGGCGTACCAGTTCAATCTTTTTTCCTATGCGGAACCCCAGCGCGTTAAAGCGCTGGAACAGGGATTCATCCGCATGGATGGAATGAATCAGTGCGTTTTCGCCGGGCTGCAGACTGGAAAGATTAAACATAGTCGAGTGTCAGAATTTGTAAACGATAATAATTCTTATTATTACATAATCCTGCATCGAAAGGGGCATGTTCGAGCAAATTTTTAAGTGATTACAGCGAGTTATTGCTGGTGTTTCCGGGCCAGTTCGCCAATACCATTTCTACGATTGCCAGCAACTCCTCTTTAGTCGCGCCGCCTGCCGCTTGAACCGCCATGCCATGATGTATGGCCGCTATATATTTGGCGAGCGTGGTGGGTTTAATGTGCCGGGGTAGATCTGAATTTTGCTGCGCCTCGCTGAAGCGCTGCTTGAGCGCGTTTTCAAAATTGTTGCGATATGCTGCCAGCTCCTGTCGTATCAAGTCCGATTCATGGCCGCATGCCAGTGCGCCTTGCACTATCAGGCACCCGCGAGGGGTGTCGCAGTTGGTCAGCAATTCTGCTGAATCAGTCAGCAACTTCCTGGCTACCTGCAGGGCCGTCGGTTCATGCAGGGCATCCGTAATATAAGACACCGGTCCGGCAAGATAGCGTTCCAATACTTTGCGAAACAATGCTTCCTTGTTTCCAAAAGCGGCATAGATGCTGGGCTTGTTTACTCCCAGGGCTTCAGCAAGCGTTGCCATTGAGGCGCCCTCATAACCATGCTCCCAGAATATGTGAAGCGCTTTGTCCAGGGCTTCGTCCTGATCAAAAGCGCGTGGGCGGCCGCGCTGCTTAATGGGCTGAGAAAGAGTCATAAATTATTCATGTGTCCTGAATTAATAATGTACCTTTAAGTACAAATATATTTGACAATCCATTTTATCTTACCTAATATATATTTACCAATCGGTAAATATATACACAATCCAACTCACTGAAGGAATAAAAATGGCTAAGCATGAAGATAAGGTGGCGTTTATTACAGGCGCCAATCGTGGCATAGGGTTCGAGACGGCAAAGGGCCTGGGCAGGTTAAGGATGACGGTCATCCTCGGCGCACGTGACCTGGCGAAAGGCCAGGCGGCCGCAAAGCAACTGCAGGACATCGGCATCAAGGCTGAAGCGATCGCATACGATGCAAATGAGTCGGGCTCTGCAGATGCGTCCTATGAATATATTAAAGAGCATTTCGGCAAGCTGGATATCCTGGTTAATAATGCCGGCATATCCGATGAGCAGCTCGTAGGCCATAACAATAGCAGTACCGTGACGAATGCCACTCTGCAACACACATTCCATACCAATCTTTTTGCGGTAGTCGAACTGACCCAGAAACTGCTGCCGCTCATTCGGAAAGCTCCGGCGGGCCGCATTGTCAATTTGTCCAGCATACTGTCATCGCTGACATTGCATACCATGCCGGACTCGCCTATTGAACCGGCCAAGGCTTTTGCATATAACGCTTCGAAGACTGCATTGAATGCCTACACCATACATCTGGCCCACGAATTGAAAGAGACCAGCATCAAGGTCAACTCTGCTCACCCGGGCTGGGTGAAAACAGAACTGGGCGGCCCCGGTGCGCCAATGGAGGTGGCTGATAGCGGAGAAACCAGCGTACAGCTGGCAACCCTCCCTGAAGACGGCCCAAGCGGCGGGCTTTTCCATAAAGGCGAAGCTTTACCCTGGTGATTGTTGTATAGATGATGTTTCTGGAGTGGAGACATAAAAACGGCCTCATCAGAGGCCGTTTTTATTGCTGCGAACGCTTTATTTTTTGGGAGCGGTCATGACGACTTTAGCCTTGGCGCGCAGGTCAGTCAGTAGCTTCTCAAGCTGACGTTGCTGCAGCTGTTTCTGCAGGCTTTCTTTCACCTTGTCGTATGCTGGCGGCTGCGCAGTACGGGTATCTTCCAGCTTGATCACATGCCAGCCGAACTGGGTCTGTACCGGAGTAGCTGTAACTGCGCCTTTTTTCAAGCCGGTTACCGCATCGCTGAATGGCTTGACCATGCCGCCTGGTGAGAACCAGCCAAGGTCGCCGCCTTTTTCCTTGGAGCCTGGATCCTGGGATTTTTCCTTGGCGATTTTTGCAAAGTCACCGCCTTTACCCAGTTGGGCGATGATGTCTTTGGCTTCGGCTTCTGTAGCCACCAGAATGTGACGCGCGTTGTA
>CAZBSR010000054.1:0-9330 GCA_964494575.1 uncultured Methylophilaceae bacterium
TCGTCCCTACGTTGACGTGCGGCTTCGTCCGCTCAAATTTGCCTTTTGCCATAATCTTTTCCTTTAACTTAGCTTTTAAATTGGTTTAATTAAAACCATATATCAAGTTAAAAATGGTGCCCATTGCGGGAATCGGACCCGCGACCTCTCCCTTACCAAGGGAGTGCTCTACCACTGAGCCAAATGGGCGCTGCACTAAATTTCAGTAAAACCGAATTCTCGCAATTTAAAGAATTCTTTAAAATATAATCCAACTGGAGCGGGCGACGAGGTTCGAACTCGCGACATTTAGTTTGGAAAACTAATGCTCTACCAACTGAGCTACACCCG
Source organism: uncultured Methylophilaceae bacterium (assembly GCA_964494575.1). GTDB lineage: Bacteria > Pseudomonadota > Gammaproteobacteria > Burkholderiales > Methylophilaceae > JBCKUK01. Next base: position 331 of record CAZBSR010000054.1, read on the forward strand.
CGCGCCTTCTGACTCCTGTGCCAGACCTAACAACCAGCCTATTTTAAATAGCACCCTAAATTATTTGACTCAAAAACATTCATTGCCTGGTGGAGGGGGCTGGATTCGAACCAGCGTACTCATTGAGAACAGATTTACAGTCTGTCGCCTTTAACCACTCGGCCACCCCTCCGAACCGAACCCGTGATTATGCTGATAATTTGACAGGCTGTCAAACCTAATAGAGATGGGATATTTGGTGCCGGATAACGGAATCGAACTGTTGACCTTCGCATTACAAGTGCGCTGCTCTACCAACTGAGCTAATCCGGCAAGGGGTAATTCTAAATTGTACTTCTGCTACCCTGAATCTTTGCGACGAGCTATTTTACTGAAATTTATTTATTTAACCAGTTTTAAAAAAGGTTTTTTTTCTTTTTGAGGTTTTTTTTCTGTTATTTCGATATCCATATCCTGCTCAGGCTTGTCAAGAGAGCCGGCGGCATCGGCCGCTACCACTTCAGCCTGGAAGAACATACCCTGGCCATTTTCCCTGGCGAACAATCCGCGCACCGCAGAAACCGGTACATACAGATTGTTCGAAACCCCACCGAAACGTGCTGAAAAGGTAATGGCCTCATTTCCGATAAGCAAGCTTTTAGTAGCGGAATAACTCAGGTTCAGCACTATCTCGCCATCCTTCACGTAACCCATCGGTACCCGCGTTTGCGCATCCACTGCTACCAGCAAATGTGGTGTCAGCCCATTGTCCATGCACCACTCATGCAGCGCACGGATCATGTAAGGCTTGGTGGAAGTCAGCTCACTCATTAGCTCTATTTACGCATCGCTTTTTCTGATGGCGTCATCGCTTCGATATAAGCCGGACGTGAGAATATACGTTCCGCATATTTGAGCAGGGGTGCAGCCTGTTTTGGCAATTCGATCCCGTAATGCCCCAAGCGCCATAAAAGTGGAGCTATCGCGACATCCAGCATGGAGAATTCGTCGCCCAGGATATATTCCTGCTTACTGAACAAAGGCACGATTTGCGTCAGATTATCGCGCACGATCACGCGCGCCTTATCTGCAACCTTGTTGTTACCGGACTCGATATCTGCAATATGGTCAAACAACTGCTCTTCAAAATTATGCAGGAACAGCCGGGCGCGGGCACGCATCACAGGATCTGCTGGCATCAGCTGAGGATGGGGGAAACGCTCGTCAATATATTCATTGATGATATTGGCCTGCTGCAGAACGAGATCACGCTCCACCAGCACCGGCACTTCGTTATGCGGATTAATCACCGCCAGATCTTCCGGCTTATTGGCAAGATCAACATCGATTACCTGAAAATCCATGCCCTTCTCAAACAAAACAATACGACAGCGGTGGCTGTAAGGGCACGTGGTGCCTGAATATAAAGTCATCATAATCTTGGTTCCTGCTAGCTAAAACAAAACGGGAGGCCCTCCGGAAGAAGGCGGCTCCCGTCATGGTGTTATTAATGGATATCTTTCCAGAATTCTTTTTTCAAAAAATACGATGCGACAAATAGCAAGCCTAAATATAGCAACACAATCAATCCCAATTGTTTGCGCTTATTCTGTGCGGGCTCGGCCATGTACACCATGTAGCTGACCAGATCCGCCGCCATACCATCGTACTCGGCAGCGGTCATAGTTCCCGGTGATTTCAATGTGAGGGCGTGTGTTGTCGATTTCAAGCCCTGAGCATCTGTATGCTCGCTCACCTCGAGCACCTGTTCGCCTTGCAGTTGCCACAACGCATGCGGCATAGCCACCTTATCGTAAACGATGTTATTCCAGCCTGTCGGACGAGTATCGTCGCGATAGAACCCTCGCATATAGCTATATAGCCAGTCGGCCCCGCGAGCGCGCGCTTCAACCGACAGATCCGGAGGAGCCGCTCCAAACCATTGCTTGGCATCTCGCTGCGCCATGGCAACTGTCATGTTATCCCCCACTTTATCAGCAGAGAACAACAAATTAGTCTTGATTTGCTCGTCCGTCAGGCCGATATCCTGCAGCCGGTTATAGCGCATATATGCAGCACTGTGACAGTTAAGACAATAGTTGACGAAAGTCCTGGCCCCACGCTGCAGTGAAGCCTGATCATGAGTATCAATAGGCGCACGGTCAAGATGAACGTTCTCGCTTGCCATCGCAAATGAGGATGACAATAAGGCCAGCACAACAATAAGCATCTTCATCACGCCGTCAACCTTTCCGGTACAGGTTTAGTTTTATCACGACGGCTATACCACGGCATTAAAACAAAAAATGCGAAGTAAACCAGGGTAGCTATACGCCCAACTACAGTGGCACGATCCACGCCACCGACAACAAAGGTGTGTACGTTAAAAGTCCCCCAAACATTCGATGGCACGGTACCCAGATAGCCAAGAACCAAGAAGCTTATAACGAATGCAGCAAGCCATCTTTTATAAAGCGTGCCGCGATAGCGTATTGATTTTACCGGGCTACGATCAAGCCACGGCAATAAGGCAAAAATCAGCACTGACAAGCCCATCGCTGCCACACCCGGAAACTGTGAATTCATGATAGGAGGTACTGCCCGCAAAATGGAGTAATACGGCGTGAAATACCAGACCGGTGCGATATGTGCCGGTGTTACCAGAGGATTGGCGGGAATAAAGTTATTAGCCTCAAGGAAATAACCGCCCATCTCCGGGGCAAAAAATATGACCGCCGAAAACACCATCAGGAATACCGCAACACCAACGATATCCTTTACCGTGTAATAGGGATGGAATGGAATGCCATCGAGCGGTATACCGGTTTTCTTGTCCTTGAGATCTTTGATCTCGATGCCATCAGGGTTGCCCGAGCCCACTTCATGCAAGGCCACCAAGTGCGCCGCCACCAAGCCCAACAGCACAAGCGGCAAAGCAATCACATGAAACGCAAAGAAACGATTGAGTGTTGCATCCGACACCACATAGTCGCCGCGCAACCACTCAGACAGATCCGGGCCGATAAACGGGATGGTAGTGAAAAGATTGATAATCACCTGCGCACCCCAATAGGACATTTGCCCCCATGGCAGCAAATAGCCAAAAAAAGCTTCGCCCATCAGCACAAGGAAAATAGCGACGCCAAACAGCCAGATCAACTCACGCGGGTTGCGATAAGAACCATAGATCAGGCCACGGAACATATGCAGGTAAATCACCACGAAAAACATCGAGGCGCCGGTGGAATGCATGTAACGGATCAGCCAGCCCCACGGCACATCACGCATGATGTATTCAACCGAGGCAAAGGCCAGGCTAGCATCCGGCTTATAATGCATGGTGAGGAATATGCCGGTAACGATCTGCAACACCAATACCAGCAAGGCCAGCGACCCAAAGAAGTACCAGAAATTAAAATTCTTTGGTACGTAGTATTCGGACAGGTGCGCCTTGAAATTTGCAGTGAGCGGGAAACGTTTATCTACCCAGCCCAACAAACCTGCTACAGATAGTCGTTCGTTCTTGGTTGTTGTCATGCCGATTCCTTGCTGTCTTCGCCCACAAGCAATATGGAGTCACTCAGGTATTTATGCGGCGGCACAACAAGATTGGTAGGCGCGGGTGAACCTTTGAACACACGACCGGCCAGATCAAATTTCGAACCATGGCAAGGACAGAAAAATCCACCCTCCCAGTCAGCACCCATGTCGCCATCCATCTGTAATTTTGGTGAAGGGGAGCAACCCAAGTGCGTGCAAATACCCACCACCACCATCAGGTTCGGTTTAATAGAACGATCCGAGTTAGCACAGTAAGCCGGCTGCTGGCTGGAGACCTCCAGCATCGGGTCGGACAGCTTTTCATTTTGATTCGCCAGGGTATCCAGCATGGCCTCGGTGCGATTGATAATCCACACCGGTTTACCGCGCCACTCTACCGTGAGCATCGTGCCCGGTTCGATCTTGCTGACATCCACCTCCACAGGCGCGCCGGCAGCCTTCGCCCGCTCGCTGGGTAGCATGCTCGCCACGAAGGGAACGGCAGTGGCAGCAACTGCAACCCCACCAATAGCTGTCGTTGTGGCAATCAAAAATTTCCGCTTATCCTGATCTACTGGTTGCTTTGCCATCCCATGCCCTTGAAATATAACGTGCTTTGCTCAACCTGCCATTTTACAGGTTTGCTCTTGAAAATTAAACCCTAAATTTGCTATCCGTTAACGGACTTGGCTATCAGCAAGGGCTAGACCGGATTATCAATATCAATAAAATGATGCTCAAGATTGAAATGACCGGCTAGGTGCTGGCCCAGCGCCTGCACCCCATAACGCTCCGTTGCATGATGCCCGGCTGCAATGTACGCCACACCCGACTCACGCGCTAGGTGCACTGTTTGCTCAGATACTTCCCCGCTGATAAATGCATCAACCCCCAGGCTCGCAGCCAGTTCCAGATAGCCCTGCGCCGCCCCGGTGCACCAAGCCACGCGTTCGACACGCTTATTTAAATCTCCAATTAACAATGGTGTACGATTCAAAGCGCCTGCCACATGATTGCCCAGCCCTTCCAGGCTTATTGGATTCGGCAAGGTGCCATGCGCAACTATAGCGGGCTCGCCATTTTTCTCCCCGGCCCAGCCATCGACTGTCACGCCCATCACGCGGCCCAATTGAACGTTATTGCCCAACTCGGGATGAGCGTCCAGCGGCAAATGGTAGGCAACAAGATTAATATCGTGCTGCAGCAGGAACTTCAAGCGGGCGTGCTTGATACCGATGATGCGCTCATCTTCATGACGCCAGAAATAGCCGTGATGCACCAGCACCATATCAGCGCCGGCTTCGTGTGCTGCCTCCAGCAAATCCATGCTCGCTGTCACGCCGCTGACTATTTTTTTTATGTCGCGCCGGCCCTGCACTTGCAGGCCGTTAGGGCAATAGTCGCGGAAGTGCTCAACCTTTAATAATTGTCCGGTATAATCCACTAACTCATTTATTTTCATCACTTTTCACCCAGTCCTACTTGAAAAACTACCTTCTAATTATGCGTAAACTCTGGCTCATTTTTGCACAGACCGTCACCATCAGTCTTGCTGTCCTCTTCGTTATTCAACAGTTCTACCCGCATCTTCTAAGTACATCAGATAAAACCGAAGATAACACTATTGTGGTCAAGCAGGCCGCAAACATAGCGCCTTCAGCCAGCCAGGGCTCCTACAGCAACGCCGCCAGAAAGGCGATGCCCACGGTAGTGAATGTATTCACCAGCAAAAAAGCATCCGTCAATCCAAATAGTCAATTCATGGACGACCCCTTGTTTCGCCATTTCTTCGGGGACCAGTCAGATGACCAGCAAAAACCTGAAAACAGCCTAGGCTCAGGAGTCATTGTAAGCAGCCAAGGCTATATATTAACCAATCATCATGTAATCGACGGCGCAGATGAAATTGAAATCGCCCTCGCCGATGGCCGGACTGTACCTGCGCATGTGGTAGGCACCGACCCGGAGACGGATCTGGCGGTACTTAAGGTCAACATCAAAGGCCTGCCCGCTATCACCTTCTCCCCCGCCGACAAGCCTGACGTAGGCGATGTAGTATTGGCTATAGGCAACCCCTTCGGCGTCGGCCAGACGGTCACCCAAGGCATCATCAGTGCGGTGGGGCGCAGCCATCTGGGTATAAATACCTTCGAGAATTTCATCCAGACTGACGCATCGATCAACCCCGGCAATTCCGGCGGCGCGTTAATCGATACCCAAGGCAATCTGGTTGGCATCAATAGTGCTATTTATTCACGCAATGGCGGCTCCATGGGTATCGGCTTTGCCATACCGGTCAGCCTGGCAAGGCAGGTGATGGAGCAGATTATCCGCCAAGGGGGCGTAACACGCGGCTGGATAGGGATTGAGGCACAGGATGTCACACCGGAGCTGGCCGAATCGTTCAAGCTCAGCCAGACCCACGGATCATTGATAGCCGGCGTACTTCGAGGCAGCCCTGCAGAGCGCGCCGGTATTAGGCCTGGCGATATACTGCTGGAGATTGACGGTCGCGAGGTAACGGATAGCTCCAGCATGCTGAACCTGATTACGGCGCTTAAACCAGAAAAGCGCGCAGTTTTAAAAGTGGCGCGGGAAGAAAAAGAACTGGAGATTCCTATCGTGATCGGTAAACGACCCAAACCCCAGGTAGCTAGAGAGTAATCGATTTGGCGGGCTTTGCCTCAACAAAGCCCGCTACCAGAACCCCTACCTCGTATAGCAGCCATAGCGGCACCGCCAGCATGATCTGTGAGATGACATCTGGCGGCGTAAAGATTGCGCCCAGGACAAATGCCCCGACAATCACGTAAGAACGAATTTCTTTCAGCGTCTTGATACTCACCATGCCAAACCTTACCAGCAGTATCACCAGGATAGGCACTTCAAACGCCATGCCGAATGCCATGAATAGCGTGATGACGAAATCCAGGTAGTTGCCGATATCGGTCATGACCGCCACGCCTTGCGGCGCTGTGCCGGTAATAAACCCGAACACGACCGGAAATACCAGGAAGTAGGCGAAAGCTATCCCAAGCAGAAACAACAGGGTGCTCGCCACAATCAGCGGTGCCATGAAACGCCGCTCATGCCGATACAGGCCGGGGGCAATAAACGCCCAGATTTGATAGAGCGTATGCGGCAAAGAGATGATGAAGGCCGCCAGCATCGCGACTTTCATCGGCACAAAAAATGGTGTGGTCACTGCCGTAGCGATCATCTGGCCGCCAGCGGGCAGTTTGGCCAGCAGAGGATGCGCCAATAAGGTGTAGATATCGTTGGCAAACGGGAACATGCAGATAAAGACCAGCAGGAAACCGATCACGACTCTTAATAAGCGGTCGCGCAACTCGATCAGGTGGGAAATAAATGTTTCCGGTGAATTCACTGCGGATTATCTGTCGGGTTGGCGGGCTTTTTAACGGTGGGCGTTGCGCCGCCTATACTATTCTCAATCGCTGTTACTTCCCTTGTGGCCTCGTCGGTCACAACAGTACGCGCCTGCTCCACGCCCTGCTTGATTTCCTGTTGTAATTTTTGTAGATCTTCGAATTGCACTTCGCGTTCAATATCGGCTTTGACGTTTGCCATATAACGCTGCATGCGGCCCAGTAGCGACCCCAGAGTCCGCGCCACTCTGGGCAGCTTTTCCGGGCCTATGACAATCAGCGCTACGATAGCGATAACGACCAGCTCCGAAAATGCAACGTCGAACAAAATAGTCTACTGCTTGGTCTTCTGCGTCACTTCGGCATCAACGGTTTCGCCAGTAGAAGCGGTGCCGGGCTCATCCAGCCTGGGCGTATTCTTCTCGTCATTCATGGCGTCTTTGAAGCTCTTGACCGCACCGCCCACATCGCTGCCTATATTACGCAGCTTCTTGGTGCCAAATATCAACACCACAATCACCAGCACTACCAACCAATGCCAGATACTGAATGAACCCATAATGATCTCTCCTCAATCTCTTTGTATCGGTCAGGTTTTGGGTAAGGTATCGCCGCCGCCGAACACGTGTATATGCAGATGAAATACTTCCTGCCCGCCTTCACGACCAGTATTGATCATGGTGCGGAACCCTTTTAAACCCTGCTTTGCAGCCAGCTTCGGTGCCAGCAGCAGCATGCCACCCAATAGTTTTTCATGGGATGTATCGCAACTTGCCAGGCTTTCCACATGCAGCTTGGGCACAATCATGAAGTGCACCGGCGCAATTGGGTGAATATCGTTAAAAGCGATGACGTCGTCGTCTTCGTAAATTTTCGTGGACGGTATTTCACCCCTGACAATTTTGCAGAAAATGCAGTCTGTCATCATTTATCCTTACGCGCCGCTTTTTCATCCAGGCCAGACAGGCCCTCGCGCCTCGCCAGTTCATCCAGCACGTCCTGCGGCTTCAGCCCGGCTTTCGCCAGCATCACCATGCAATGGAACCAGAGATCGGCAGTTTCATAGATGACCTTCTGCGGGTCGCCATCCTTGGCGGCGATGATGGTTTCTGCGGCTTCTTCACCGATTTTTTTCAGGATGCCATCCATGCCTTTGGCATAGAGCTTGGCCACGTAAGAAGATTGCGGGTCCGCATTTTTACGTGCTTCCAGTAATTCAGCCAGACGATCAAGTACATCACTCATGGTAGATATCTTCCGGATTTTTTAACACTGGCTGGTCTGTGATCCATTCACTATTTTCAAGTTTTTGGAAAAAGCAGCTATGCCGTCCCGTGTGGCAGGCGATGCCACCCACTTGCTCAACCGTTAACAGCAGTACATCCTCGTCGCAATCCATACGAATTTCCTGCACCTTTTGCACATGCCCGGACTCTTCGCCCTTATGCCAAAGCTTGTTGCGCGAGCGCGACCAGTAGACAGCTTGTCCCGTCTCCACGGTCAGCCTGAGCGCCTCGCTGTTCATGAAAGCGAACATCAGCACCTTGCCGGTCCCTGCCTCCTGTGCAATCACCGGGATCAGTCCGTCAGAGCCCCAGCGTACCTTTTCCAGCCAGCTATTATTCACAGTAGAGCACTCACAGTCGCACCTCTATGCCTCTTGCCGCCATATATTCTTTTGCCTCACGCACAGTATATTCCCCATAGTGAAAAATACTGGCAGCCAGCACTGCATCGGCGCCACCCAGGTTTATCCCGTCTACCAGGTGATCCAGGTTGCCTACACCCCCAGAAGCGATGACCGGCACATTAACTGCATCGGTAATAGCTTTGGTAAGCTCAAGATTAAACCCGATCTTGGTACCGTCTCTATCCATGCTGGTCAGCAGCAATTCGCCAGCACCCAAAGCCTCCATGCGCCGCGCCCATTTCACCGCATCCAAGCCAGTGGCATTGCGGCCGCCATGAGTAAATATTTCCCAACGCAGCTCGTTGTCAGGCCCATCCTGCACTCGCTTGGCATCAATCGCAACCACAATGCATTGTGAACCGAAGCGCCCGGAAGCATCGGCGACCAATTGTGGATTAAGCA
>CAZBSR010000055.1:0-9279 GCA_964494575.1 uncultured Methylophilaceae bacterium
GCGTAACGGCACGATAGCCTTGCTGTTTATGTGCATGTACGTTGCGCTTTACCCACGATGCAAACGCCGGGTTGCTGGCAATCGCACTGTCAAAACCTGCATCATGCTGCGGCAGTGTTTCGTAAGGCATGGGCAGGAAGTGCTGGCTAACACGGTTAAATTCAGCCTCGGTAATGGTATTCGGGCTGTCCTTGAGATGTAGCCACTCCTCTTCCACCTGGCGGCGGAATTCATCAATCCCCAGTGCTTTCACCAGTATCTTGATGCGAGCCTTGAAACTATTGTCACGACGGCCATGCATGTTGTAAACGCGCACGATCGCTTCGCAATAAGTAAGAACATGCTGCCATTCCAGGTGTTCGCGAACGACAGAGCCGAGAATAGGGGTTCGCCCCAAGCCGCCGCCAACCCAAACCTTGATGGCAACTTTATTATTGGCATCCAGATAAAATTGCAGGCCGATATCGTGCGCTTGGATAACGGCGCGGTCTTCCTTTGTACCTGAAACGGCGATCTTGAATTTGCGCGGGAGCAGTGCGAATTCCGGATGGAAAGTGCTCCATTGGCGTATAACTTCGGCAACGGCGCGCGGGTCGACCACTTCGTCCGGGGCGATGCCGGCGAATTGGTCGGTAGTGATATTGCGAATGCAATTGCCAGAAGTCTGGATGGAATGCATTTGCACCGTAGCAAGCTCTTCCAGGATATCAGGCACTTGCTCCAGCTTTGACCAGTTCAGCTGTAGGTTCTGGCGTGTGCTGAAGTGCCCGTAGTCACGGTCATAACGTTTGGCAACATCGCCTAGCTTGCGAATCTGGCGCGAGGCCAGCATGCCATAAGGCACGGCGATACGCAGCATGGGCGCGTGGCGCTGAATATAGAGGCCATTCTGCAGGCGCAGAGGGCGAAACTCATCCTCTGACAACTCACCAGCTAAAAAGCGGCGGGTCTGATCGCGAAATTGTTTAACTCTCTCGTTAACAATCGACTGGTCTATTTCATCGTATTTATACATAAGTTTTCTAGTCTTTTACTCTTTTGCTACTACCAAATTCAGACAGCCAAATTCAGAATCTATTTCAAAACAAACCTTAGCCCAATCAATAATAAAATCAAGGCTAATGCAGGGCGCAGTATTTTATCAGGAATCCGGGCACTTAGATGGCTTCCTATCCATATCCCGGGTAATGAGCCAACCAGCAGGCTGCCCAGCAACACAAAATTCACGTTGCCTATGCTCAAATGCCCGAGCCCTGCCAAAGCCGTCAGCGGGATGGCGTGAGCCAGGTCTGTGCCTACGACCTTGATGGCTGGCAGGCGCGGATAGAGAAAGAACAGCGCGACAGTGCCCAGTGCGCCTGCACCCACTGAAGATACTGTGACCAACGCGCCCAGTACAAAGCCGGTCAAAACCGTATATGGCAGCTGGCCATCCCCAAAGCGCCCGATATTGCTTTCGTTCTCCAGCGGCGGTGCGTTGCGATGCAAATAGGAGCGAACCAGGATCGCCGCTGAAGTCAGAATCAGCGCTATCCCGAGACTGAAGGTAATAGCGCCTGAAATATCCTGGCCGCTTTGATGCAGATGGCGCAACAGGATAATGGTTAAAATAGCAGCAGGCAGGCTACCGTATGCCAGCTGGCGCACGATCTTCCAGTCCACGGACTGGTGCGTGCCGTGATGCACAAATACCCCGGCAGTTTTTGTGATGGAGGCAAACAATAAATCGGTGCCTACCGCTACAGCCGGGTTAAAGTTAAACAGAAATACCAGCAATGGTGTCATCAGTGAACCGCCGCCAACCCCGGTGATACCTACCAGCGAGCCAACCAGCAAGCCGGAAAAAACGTAACCTATATCCACAAATGCCCTTAAATTTCCGTTTGGCTCGCAAAGGGAAAATTTTTCAAAAGTAGCACTATACCAGTCCACGGTATAGCAATTTAATACTATGTTATTCTATGGTTATGTGATTTTGTTATAACAAACTGGACAGGGAATGAAACTACATCAACTGCGCTATGTACGTGAAGTGGCACGTCAGGGACTGAATATCTCCGTGGCTGCCGAGGCATTGCATACTTCCCAGCCTGGTGTCAGTAAACAGATACAGTTACTTGAAGAAGAGCTCAACCTGCAGATATTCCAGCGCAATGGCAAGCGGCTAACCGGTATTACGGAGCCGGGGAAAGCGGTCATTGATTTGGCCGAGCGTGTTATGCGCGAGATGGACAATATCAAGCGCGTCGGCGAGGAGTTCAGCCACGAACAGACCGGCACTTTGTCTATCGCTACCACACACACACAGGCGCGTTACCGGCTGCCAGGCGCGGTAAAGGCTTTTATGGAGCAGTTCCCAGACGTCAAGCTGGTCATCCACCAAGGCAACCCGACACAAGTTGCGGAGCAGGTAGAGAGCGGTGAAGCCGATATCGGCATAGCCACGGAAGCGATCAACGGATACGAAAAGCTGCTTTGCCTGCCTTGCTATCAATGGAATCGTTGCGTCATTACACCACCCGGACATCCTTTGCTGAAGGATACGCCGCTTACGCTGGCGAAAATCGCAAAATACCCACTCATTACCTATGACTTTGCCTTTACCGGAGGTTCGCTGGTGAGCCGGGTGTTCGGCAAGGAAGGCCTGGAGCCCAATGTGGTACTTACGGCAATTGATGCGGACGTAATCAAGACCTATGTCAGTCTTGGCCTGGGCATAGGGCTGCTGGCGAATATGGCGTACGATATAGAGCGCGACGCCAACCTGGCCATGCTGGATGCCAGCCATTTGTTCCCGCCCAGCATTACTTACCTCGGTATACGGCGTGACGCTTATTTGCGAGGCTATGTGTATGGCTTTATTCAGCTGCTTGCGCCGAGTTTTGATCGCAATGCCGTGAATGCGGCGCTCAAAGGCTAGCTGTGCTGGTTATACGCCATTTCAGGACGGTTCTGGCGGCGGCCGCTTTTTCACTGGCACAAGCCGCCTGCGCAACCAACCCGACGCCGACCATAGACCAGAGTAGCGCCATATATGAAGTGCCGGTGGAGCCTGGGGTTAGCTATGAGGAAGTAGTAGAAAACCTGAGAATAAATGCCGAGGGAGAAAACTTTGTGAACCCGGCCAATTTCCCCATCGGCGAACATCTGCAGCAGCGCGGCATTCATCCTGAGGGCCCATTGGAAGTGCGTTCTTTCTGCAATCTGGGCCTTGGCGGCGAAATCATGCTGGATCACCCTGAATTCGTGGTGTTTGCGCCTTGTCGTATTGCCATCTACCAAAAGCAGGGCAAGCTTTATCTTGGCCTGGATCGGCCGACTTTTGATTTGAAAAGTGTTAAAAACCCGACTGAGCGTGCAAAAAAAGCGGCGCAGGAACTGGAAGATGTATTGATTCGTATTATGGAAAAATCCCGTAAAGGCGAATTCTGATAATCATCAATGATTTGAAATCGAGGAATGTATGACTGAACCCTTACTCTTGGCAAAAAGCGAAGAATCCCTTTATCTGCTGCCACGCATGGCTAATCGCCACGGCCTGATTGCAGGCGCGACCGGTACTGGTAAGACAGTGACCTTGCAGAGCATGGCTGAAGGTTTTTCACGTATTGGTGTGCCGGTATTCATGGCCGATGTCAAAGGCGACCTCTCCGGCATGAGCCAGATCGGCGGTGGTAATGCAAAGATAGAGGAGCGAGTGAAGCAACTGGGGCTGGAGAACTTTATTCCCGCCGCCTGCCCGGTTACTTTCTGGGATGTATTCGGCGTGAAGGGCCACCCGGTGCGTACAACGATTGCCGACATGGGCCCCTTGCTGCTTGGCCGCATGATGAACCTGAATGAGGTGCAGGGCGGCGTGCTGACGGCCATTTTCAAGATTGCCGACGACAAGGGCTGGCTATTGCTGGACCTCAAGGATTTGCGTGCGATGATGCAGCACGCTGCCGAAAATTCTGCCGAATATGCCGCAGAGTACGGCAATATCGCCATGGCCAGCGTTGGCGCAGTACAGCGCGCTTTATTGCAACTGGAACAGGAGGGCGCCGACCAATTATTCGGCGAGCCCGCGCTTAACCTGGATGACCTCATGCAGACCGATAGTAAAGGTCATGGCGTGGTTAATATCCTCGCATCCGACAGATTGTTCAATTCGCCGCGCGTTTATGCCACGCTATTGCTATGGCTGCTTTCCGAATTGTATGAAAAATTGCCGGAAGTCGGCGATCTGGATAAGCCCAAACTGGTATTTTTCTTCGATGAGGCGCACCTGCTGTTCAACGATGCACCGGATGCCTTGATGGATAAGATCGAGCAGGTGATCCGCCTGATCCGCTCCAAAGGTGTCGGGGTGTATTTTGTCAGCCAGAACCCGCTGGATATCCCGGATATTGTGCTTGGGCAGCTAGGTAACCGCGTCCAGCATGCGTTACGAGCCTTCACGCCGCGAGATCAAAAGGCGGTCAAGGCTGCGGCTGAAACTTTCCGCGCAAATCCGGGAGTAAATGTTGCTACTGCTATAACCGAGTTGGGTGTGGGCGAAGCGCTGGTGTCATTTCTTGACGAAAAAGGTCGTCCCGTGCCGGTGGAAAGGGCTTTTATCTGCCCGCCCATGAGCCGCATCGGAGCTGCGACTGATGCCGAGCGTAATCAGGTGGTCCGCGGCTCTGCCGTTTTTGGGCATTATGAAAATGCGGTGGACCGGGAATCGGCTTATGAGATTCTCAAAGGGCGTACCGCCGAAGCGGCGCAACCTGCCGAAAGCAGCGGTTTTGACTGGGGCGGTATGTTCGGCGGCGGCAAAAGTGAGAGCCAGCCAGCGCGCCGGCCTGTAGGCCGCCAGCCGGACAGTATCCTGGAAGCTGTCGCTAAAAGCACTGCACGCACCATAGGTTCGGAATTGGGGCGGCGCATCGTCCGCGGTGTACTTGGCTCGCTACTAGGGGGTAAAAAGTAATTTCGGGGCGCCAGCTATTTAATCCAGCGATTGAATAAAGCTTACCTGGCAGGGTCCTGCGGCCTGATATAACTGCTGCCGAAAGGCTTTTCCATGTAGCGGTCATAAGGTGGGGAATTTTCGGGCGGAGCATGCGGCGGCCTGGGGTTGTGAGGCCAACGGCCAAGGTTGCGGTAGGAATAACTCCTGTGTGTATCGAACAGGAAAGGCACATTCTGGTTCACATAGGTCTGTTCATAGTCCCGGTCTGACTCCTCATTCATTCCGCATGTGGCGCGCATGAGGCTGGTCTTGGCTTTTAGTACATCCGCCTTGTGGAATGAGGAGTTTGCTTCCCGCTCAAGGTCCAGCTTTGCCTGCCGGCATTCGCCGGATTCGCTTTTATCTGCTGCCAGATTCACTCGCGATCTTTCCTCTGCTTTCCCGTCGCTATTTCTCCTGGCGGCAGCTATCCAGCCGCGTTGCTCGCTGGTGACTGCCAGCGCATCAGCGCGTACAAAATCGCCTGTGGCAATGGCGGATCTGACCGCTTCATCCAATTGTTGGATGACCACGGACTTGGGTTTATCCTGAGGCTGAGGGGCTGTAACAACGTCGGGCCTGATGTCGGTGAGGGTTTGGGTGCTGTTAGAATGGCATGGCGTATCCGAATAGACGGTTTTGCCTTGGGCACTCTCACATTTATAGATGTCTGCCTTTGCCGGAGCGCTAACCAATACCAACAGCGACGCCACTAACATGCCTGGGAGAAATTTCTGGAGTTGTTGTGTGCTTTGCGCCATATATCAAAGACAATTATGCGGTCTGATAATTCACTTATGCAATCACTCCTATGCAAACAATAGCGCAATCCGGAATGGCCGAGCAGACCATCAATAAATCGCGCTTTATAGCGAGGGCGGAGCATTGTGCCAGCGAACAGGAAGTGGGGGCGTTTCTGCGGCGTCTGGTCGCTGAGCATGCCCATGCACACCACCTCGCTTTTGCCTATCAGATCAAAACACCCTCCGGCATTACCCAGCGTATGCACGATGCGGGCGAACCTTCCGGTACGGCCGGCCGGCCGATCATGCAGCATATAGAGGGCCATAAGCTGGTGAATGCCTGTGTGGGTGTGATCCGCTATTACGGCGGCATCAATCTGGGCACCGGCGGCTTGGCGCGAGCCTATGGCGGTACCGCCAGGCTTGCCATAGAAGCTGCGCTTCTGATCCCCTTTGTGGAAATGTGCGAGATAAGGCTGGTGCTGGATTATGCTCGCCTGGATAGCCTGACCCGTGAGCTGGCAAAAGTGAATGGCAGGCTGGTGGATAAAAAATTCGAAGAGCGGGTGACTGTTATCGCCTCCTTGCCGGCAAGCGAAGCGCAACGGTTTCAGCAGCGTTACAACAAGTAGCGTGCCAATAAAAAGCCGGCAGTAAGCCGGCTTTTTATTGCGAGACTGCTATTGGTTAGTGGCGGTTATTGCGCAGTAGCCGCAGATTGCGGTTCTGCGACGTATATCTCTACACGCCGGTTTTTTGCACGATTGGCAGCGGTGTCATTGGAAACGAGCGGCTCGCGTGAACCACGGCCATCAATGGCTATACGGTTTGAGGCCACGCCGCGGGCAACCAGGTAGTCGCGCGCGCTGGCAGCGCGGTTAACCGATAACGGGTTGTTGATTGCATCCGTGCCGGAGCTGTCTGTATGGCCAATAATAGTGACCGTTGTAACCGGGTTCTTGGCCAGGCTGCTGGCAAAATTGTCCAGTACGGGGCGGAAATTGGATTTGATGTCTGCACGGTTGGTATCAAATGAAATATCGCTAGGGATATCGAGCTTGAGGCGATTGTCAGCGGTCTGGCTGACCTGGACGCCAGTGCCGGCAGTGGCTGTTTCCATTTCCTGCTTCTGAGCCTCCATGCGCTTGGACCAGACGTTCCCGGCAATCGCGCCAGCACCTGCACCAACCGCAGCACCTATCGCGGCACCTTTGCCGCCGCCGGCGATAGCGCCTACCACAGCACCAGCACCAGCGCCGATACCGGCACCTTTAGCCGTTCCTTTTTGGGTTTCGGTCATGTTTGCACAACCGCTGACCCCTAATACCGTAGCTAATACGGCTACTGTTAATGGGCTTTTTAATTGGATATGCATGGGGGTTCCCTTGTTTGTTGTTAATAATGAGTTAGGACAGGGAAAGAGTTGCTTAAGTTCGAGTAACGAAGGGCAAAGCTCTTTATTCTTTTGATTTTTTTGGGAGTGGCTTGTCCGAGGTTCTTTTAGGCTCGAATCGTGCGCCGATATGAGCCTGGCCTCTTGCCTGCGCAAGTTTCATCTGACGTTGCCGTTCGGCGGAACTCCTGATTTGCGCTTCGGTTTTTTTGCCATGGCAATGCGGGCAGCTGACACCGTCCTCGAATAATTCAGAGGCCATGTCTTCGCTGCTCAAAGGCTGGCGGCAGGCGCGGCACATCGCGTAGTTGCCCGGCTTCAGGTCATGGTCAACCGAGACTCTTTCATCGAATACAAAGCATTCGCCTTCCCAAAGGCTCTGCTCTCTCGGCACTTCTTCCAGGTATTTCAGGATGCCGCCTTGCAGATGATAGACCTCCTCAAATCCCTCGCTGCGCAAGAATGCAGTGGATTTTTCGCAACGAATCCCGCCAGTACAAAACATGGCAACCTTGGGTTTATCGCGCAATGATTTCTCGTTGCGTACCCATGCCGGCAGTTCACGGAAGTTGGTGGTTTTGGGATTGATTGCGCCCTTGAATGTGCCTATTGCTACTTCATAGTCGTTGCGGGTATCCACCAGGATCACATTCGGGTCGCTGATCAGCGCGTTCCAGTCCTCCGGCTTCACATACGTGCCGGCCATTTTATTCGGGTCGACTTCCGGTACGCCCATGGTGACGATCTCGCGTTTCAGGCGAACCTTCATGCGGTAGAACGGCATCTTGTCGGCATAGGATTCCTTATGCTCAAGTTCAGCCAACCGATTTTTAAACATCGGGGCGTTGCGCAGGAATGCCAGCACGGCGTTAATACCCTCAGGCAGCCCGGAGATCGTGCCATTGATGCCTTCCTCGGCCAGCAGGAGCGTGCCCTTGACCTTGTTGGCCTCGCAGCAGGCGAGCAGGGGGGCTTGCAGTTCCGTGTAGTCCGGAAGGCTGACAAATTTATAAAGGGCGGCAGTAAGGTATTTGGACATAGGTCTTGATATATGAAATGCTAAAAATTAATCCCAGACTGAATTATAGCGGTGAATATCAGGATAAAAAACCGGCGCAAAACAAAGCCTATAAAGCATAAAGGGCGGGAAACTTAATGTCCCCGCCCGGCGTAAACAGCCGATTCCATCGGCTTGATATTTTGCTCTTCAGTCCTTATCGAGCTTTAAATCCGCTTCCCAAGCGTTGCCATATACCTTGCCGTTACGCGACAGGATGAACATCTGGTACATGCTGGTGAACCACATGAAGGTCGAAGCCACGCTATAACCGAAGCCGCCCAGAATAGTGAGCCATGCGAAACCGGGGTTCCATTTCGTCAGCCACCAGGAGAGGATATCCAGAATCAGGAAGCCGAAAGGTGTAGCAATGGCTAGAATTTTCACCCACTTGGGCACATTTACCGCGAAGCTGAAAATGAATCCCATGATGAAGAAAATGAATGCGATGCCGAACAAATGGATGTGCGACACCCTGGTCAGGCTCTGAACGCTCGCGCCTTCGTTGATGGCGGCGACTTTTTTGACCTGATCGAACTTGGTGAAGTCGGGAATGCCTGGAACCTGGCTATGGCACATGACGCAATTCTGGCCGAATACATTCTTCATATGCGGCCCCCATTCCGATTCCGGCGCGCCATTATTTACCCATTTGATAATGTCGAGGCGCGCTTCCGGCGTGCCCTTGTCCTTCATCGAACCATTCAGCTTGCTTTCCAGCGTGCTGCCATTACGGTTGCCGTAATAGCTGTACACAATGTCGTCCAGGGATAACCCAACCTTGCCATCTGCCATGCCATGCGTCAGCATGATTTGTAGCCCGGCCATACATAGGCCCAAACCGATCACAAGCAGGTAGCCGGCAAAAAGCGCCTTGATGGGCGTGGGCATATTTGGCAGGTTCAGCCATGCCAGATTCGGGGGTATTGATTTCATGGGTTGGTCTCGTTCAATGGGTTCAAGAGGAGTTGATTCAATCTAGCAGAATATTGTGAATATTGCTGATGGCGCGATTTTCAGAGGAGCTCTCAAGCGGTATTGTTGAGCCCTGACATTGGGGCGGGTTCGCTTCGAGCGTGACGGAATTGGTACGATAGACTGGTCGATCCAT
>CAZBSR010000056.1:0-8002 GCA_964494575.1 uncultured Methylophilaceae bacterium
TTCCCGGCTTCAGCAACCTGAGCGGCAGCATTGATGCCGATGAATCCGACGGCACTGTGACCATCGATTCGAAAAAGGCCAGCCTGGACTTTAGCCCGGTATTGCGCTGGCCCATACCGGCGGATAAGTTAAGTGCCCAGGTCAAGTGGCATAACAGCAAGGACTCGACCAGCATCCGCGTGACTAATCTCGTCATCGACAACCCGCATCTGGCCGGCACCATCAATGCCAGCTACCTGCATCGCGACAACAATGACGACGAGATCGACCTGGTAGGAAAACTCAGCCGTGCCGATGGCAAGTTCGGTCATTTCTACTACCCGACCGTACTCAGCAAGGACACGCTGAATTGGCTGGATACGTCTATCCTGGCTGGCAAAGGCGAGGATGTCAGCATTATCGTCAAAGGCAAGCTGGCTGAATTCCCCTGGGCGGACAGCAAGCGCGGCCTGTTCCAGGTCAAGGCAAAGATCACCGGCGGCGTCCTGGATTACGCGTCAGGCTGGCCCAAGATAGACGACATAGCGCTGGACCTGCTATTCCAGGGCAATCGCATGGAGCTTAACGCCAATAAAGGCCGGCTGTTCGGCAACCAGATCATCAAGGCGCAGGCCATCATCCCGGTTCTTGATGCGCAGCATCCGGTACTCGAGGTCAATGGCGAGGTACTCGCACCGCCTGCCGAAGCCATCAAATACGTCAACAGCAGCCCGGTGCTGGAAGCTATCGATCACTTTACCGAAGGCATGCAGGCCAGCGGCACCGGCAAGCTTTTGTTAAGCCTGCATATCCCGCTTGATACCGATGCCGTAGGGTCGAAGATCAAGGGCACTTATACCGTCAATAACGGCGCACTGTTTGGCGGCGATGACTTTCCTGCCTTGAGCAGCATGAACGGCAAGCTCGAATTTACCGAATCCAGCTTGCGTGCGCAGAACATCACTGCGCAGAT
Organism: uncultured Methylophilaceae bacterium; assembly: GCA_964494575.1. Classification (GTDB taxonomy): domain Bacteria; phylum Pseudomonadota; class Gammaproteobacteria; order Burkholderiales; family Methylophilaceae; genus JBCKUK01. Next base: position 953 of record CAZBSR010000056.1, read on the forward strand.
TTATGGCGGGCCGGCCCAGTTCAGCCTATCGAATGGCAAGGACGGACTGCTCCGCGCCGTTGCACAAGGGCGCCTGACTGATCAGGGCATCCGCCAGGCGGTTGCCTTGCCACTGACAGAAAAGCTGCAGGGCGCCGCTGACTGGAATGCTGAAATCAATATCCGCAAGCGTCAGGCCGATGTCGTCATCACCTCTTCGCTGGTCGGCCTGTCATCGTCCCTGCCGCCGCCTTTCGACAAGCAAGCACTTGCCGCACTGCCCCTGCGCATAGAGAAGAAGTTGCAAGGCGCCCAGCAGGATGTCATCAATTTCAGCCTGGGCAATATCGCCAATGCAAAACTGCTGCGGCGTGAGCAGAATGGCGCCATGCAGATCGACCGTGGTGAGCTCAGCCTGGGCGGTATTGCCGAACTCCCGGCACAGCCCGGCATTCACCTGAAAGGCGGCATCACACATCTGGACGTCGACCAGTGGCTGGCATTGCTGGATGACGGCAAGGATGATGCCGCCGCAGATGCCGCGGCCGCCGGGCAACTGAATATCAGCGGGGCCGACCTGACTTTTGGCACGCTGGATGTATTCGGCCGCCGCATCAACAACCTGAAACTTGCTGCCAAATCCACCGGCAGCAATGACTGGCAAATGAACCTGCAAAGCCGTGAGATCACTGGCGATGCTTCATGGGCAGATGGCGGCAACGGCAAGATCGTTGCGCGCCTGAAATCGCTGATTACGCCAACTGCAGCGCCAGCCAAGCTCAGCGATGCCGATGTTTCCGTCAAGAAGGAGCTGAAATACCCCGCCCTGGATATCATTGCCGAAGAGTTCGAGGTAAAGCAGAAGAAACTGGGTCGCCTTGAATTGATGGCCAGCGAGCAGAACAATAACTGGCATATAGAAAAACTGCGTATCACCAATCCCGATAGCGTCATCACCGGCGACGGCGACTGGCTGAGCTGGAAGCGCCGCCCTTCCACGCGCCTGAACATCAACTGGCATATTACTGATGTGGGCAAGACCCTGGAGCGTTTCGGCTACCCGGACGCGGTCAAGGGCGGAGATGCAGATTTTACCGGCCAGCTGAATTGGCCGGGCAGCCCGCATGAGTTTGATCTGCCGGGCCTCAACGGCAACTTCAAGATAGAGGCGCGCAAGGGCCAGATACTGGAAATCAAGCCCGGCGTCGGGCGCCTGTTCAGCGTGTTGAGCCTGCAGAACCTACCAAGGCGCCTGAGTTTCGACTTCAGGGATGTATTCAGCAGCGGATTCACATTCGACAAAATCAGCGCCGACGTGAAGATCGACAACGGCATCATGCGCAGCAACGATTTCCTGCTGGAGGGCCCAACCGCGCGCGTAGACATGAAGGGTGAGACCGACCTGCATAAGGAAACCCAGCACTTGTTCGTCAAAGTCACGCCCTATATTACCGACGGCCTTTCACTGGCAGCATTGGCCGGTGGCCCGGCGGTCGCAGCAGCAGCCTATCTTGCGCAGAAATTGCTCAAGGATCCGCTGAACAACCTCGCGGTGGACCGATACGAAATCATCGGTACCTGGGATAACCCGCAGGAAGTTAAAACGGCGGATAAGGCAAAACCCGCTACGCCGGTCTCGCCGCTAGGCAGGCAGTGAGTTGATGTAAAGCAAAAATGATGTAAAGCCGGGACAAGTAGCGGAGCAACAGCCGCCAATTAGGGTATTATTCGAAAAATATAAATCAAAACAATGCACCGCCTTATCTATCATGCCAATTAAATCACGCGAAAAATCCACCAAAAATATCAAACCTGCGACAGGAGCCGGCATTGTCAAGATCGCCGGTGTGCAAATGGCCTCCGGCCCGCAGGTATCGGCCAACCTCAGCGAGGCCGAGCGCCTGATCGAGATAGCTGTCGCACAGGGCGCAAAGCTGGTTGCGCTGCCTGAATATTTCGCCATCATGGGCCTGAAAGACACCGACAAGATCAAGGCGCGCGAGCAGGAAGGCGAAGGGCCGATCCAGCGCTTCCTGGCGAAAATGGCCAAAAAACACAGCATATGGCTTATCGGCGGCTCCATACCGCTGCGCGCCAGCGTGGCCAGCAAGGTGCGCAATGCCTGCCTGGTGTTCGATCCTCACGGCAAGCTGGCAGCACGCTACGACAAGGTTCACCTGTTCGGCCTGGATCTGGGCAATGAGCATTTCCGCGAAGAGGACACCATAGAGCCAGGTGAAGGTGTAGTGGTGCTGGAAACGCCTTTAGGTACCATCGGCCTTTCCATCTGCTATGACCTGCGCTTTCCCGAGCTATACCGGGCGATGGGCGAGGTCGACATCATCGTCGTGCCTTCGGCCTTCACCGAAACCACAGGCAAGGCCCATTGGGAGACATTGATCCGCGCGCGCGCGATAGAAAATCTGTGTTACGTGCTGGCGCCGGCGCAGGGCGGATACCATATTTCCGGCCGTGAGACCCATGGCAACAGCATGATCGTGGATCCCTGGGGTGTAGTGCTGGATCGCCTGCCGCGCGGATCAGGTGTGGTGATGGCCAGCGTGAATCCCGGTTACCAGGCCAGCTTGCGCAACAGCCTGCCAGCACTCAAGCATCGCACCCTGACAGTCGCTGACCAGACCGCTTGAGCGTTTTAAACAATCAAGTGGCCTTATAACCAGCGCGAGAAGAGGTGCGCTGCCCACTCCTTCACCATCTGGGTGAATGGGCGTGCCTTCCACTTCTCCCAGGTCAGCTGTTCGGAGTTGGCGATATCCTTGTCGAACATGCTCTCCATTTCGCCGGCAAATGGACGGTTCAGCACAACTGCGTTTATTTCGTCATTGCTGGAGAAGCTCCAGAAATCCATGTTGGTAGACCCTACTGTTGACCATACGCCGTCGATCACCAGGGTTTTGGCATGTAGCAGCACATTGCGGCGCAGGTAAATCTGGACGCCAGCCTTCAGCAGCTCTGAATAATAATATTGTGCAGCGTACTGCACTACTTTTGAGTCCGTGGTTTCCGGCAGGATGATCTTTACATCGACACCGCGTTTTGCGGCATCGGTAATCGCCGACAGCGTCTGCTGATCCGGCACGAAATAAGCGTTAGTCATATGCAGCGTCTTCTCGCTGAATGTGATTGCCGTCACATACATGATGAAAGTCAGCCGATTCTCCTGCCCAGCACTGCTCGCCACGATCCTGACCAGCGCATTACCCTCGCCTTTAAGGTCCGGAAAGTAATTCTTGCCGGTAAGCGGCTTGCCGCTCTCCTTTTCCCAGGTATCGAGGAAAAGCTTCTGCATCTCGGCTACTGCCGGCCCTTCGATCTGGATATCCGTGTCGCGCCATGGAATCTTGTTGGCGTCTTTATCGTCCATTTTCTCCCCGCCGGATGAGCTGCTGCCGGATGAGGCGCCGCTGGAATATACCTGGCTGATATTGATGCCGCCGGTGATGCCGAACTTGCCGTCAACAATGAATATCTTGCGATGGTCGGCTTTGGCCAGCCGCCATTTTCCACGAGACTTGATCGGGTTGATCGGGTTGAATTCGACCGTCTGCACCCCGCCATCCTTCAGCTTCTGGAAAAACTCCTTGGGCGTGGAAAGGCTGCCCTTGCTGTCATAGATGATATTGACCTGCACGCCTTCCGCCTGTTTTTTCAGTAGGGCATCCGAGAACTTGTAACCCGATTCACTTTCGATCTCTTCCAGGATATACATCTCTATATTGATATGATCGCGGGCAGCCTCGATCGCCTTGAAGAACGCCGCATAAGTGGCAGCGCCGTCTATGAGCAGACTGACTTTGTTATCCTTGGTCAGTGGGCTGTCGCTCAAGGACTCGATGACGGCTGCGTCACGCTCCAGCAGATCGGAGGAACCTGAAGATTGCTTCAGGCGCCGCATCAGTGTCTCGCTTTGCTTGGGTGTCAGCAGGCCCTTGGCGGAAACAATCTGGGCAGGCTCATTCGAGGTGGATGCCTCGCGGATTTTTTCATCCACATCGGGTAAGGTAGCGCAGCTAGCGGCGGATAACAGGAGTACAAGCAAAACCAGGTGCAAATATCCGGCCCGTACCATATTCGTTTTTGTATTGTTTTCACACATATGCGCTTGTATCCCGTCTTGTAACCGGCAGAATCGGCCCCATTAATAATGGGTATATTCAGCAATTTAGCACTATTTGCGGAATTTACTTAGCGAAGCTGAATCAGTCCACTGGTATCATTTAGCCCATATCGGATATTTAATCGAAAGTATGCAATGAAGCCCCAATCCCTACCCTCAAGCTCCGGCCCAGAAACCGGCTCGCACTTCAGCACAGCCACTGAAACACTGCTCATGCCTTCCGGGCTGGATATCCCCTCCCTGCAAGGCGTGCTGGGCAATATCATGTCGCACAAGGTGGATTATGCCGACCTTTATTTCCAGTACAGCCGCGCCGAGAGCTGGGGACTGGAAGAAGGCCAGGTCAAGTCGGGCAACTTCAGCATCGACCAGGGCGTCGGTGTACGCGCCGTCAGCGGCGAAAAGACAGCGTTCGCCTATTCTGATGATATCCATTTACCGGCGTTGCAAGAGGCTGCGAATGCAACCCGCGCAATTGCAGCGCTCGGCAGCGAGCAAACCGGACGCGCGATCGAACGCAGGCAGGCGCCTCAACTGTATTTGCCGCAAGATCCCATCGCTTCGCTGAGCGCCGACGCAAAAGTAAAACTGCTGGAAAGGCTGGAAAGCTATGCGCGCAAAATCGATCCGCGCGTGACGCAAGTCATGGCATCAATTGCCGGTGAATATGAAGTGGTCATGGTTGCACGCCACGATGGCGTGATGGCTGCCGACGTGCGCCCACTGGTACGGCTTTCGATACAGGTCATTACCGAACAGGATGGTCGCCGTGAGCAAGGCTCGGCCGGTGGCGGCGGACGCTTCGATTACAGCTATTTCACCGATGAAGTCTTGCAGGATTACGCAGCGCAGGCCGTACACCAGGCGCTTACCAACCTTGATGCAAGGCCCGCGCCCGCCGGCAGCATGACCGTGGTGTTGGCCTCCGGCTGGCCCGGCATACTGCTGCACGAAGCCATCGGCCACGGGCTCGAAGGCGACTTCAACCGTAAGGGCAGCTCGGCATTTGCCGGCAAGATCGGCCAGCGCGTGGCATCCAAAGGCGTGACTGTAGTGGACGACGGCACCATTGCCGACCGCCGCGGCTCGCTGACCGTGGACGATGAAGGCAACCCTACCCAGCGCACCGTGCTGATCGAGGATGGTATCCTGCGCGGCTACCTGCAGGACAGCCTGAATGCACGACTGATGGGCGCAGCGCTTACCGGCAACGCACGCCGTGAATCCTATGCGCATATCCCCATGCCGCGCATGACCAATACTTACATGCTGAATGGCACCATGCCGCCGGAAGAGATCATCCGCTCCGTCAAAAAGGGCCTGTATGCAGCCAATTTTGGCGGCGGTCAGGTAGATATCACCAGCGGCAAATTCGTATTCTCGGCCGCCGAAGCCTGGATGATAGAAGATGGCAAGCTGACTTACCCGGTCAAGGGCGCAACCCTTATCGGCAACGGGCCGGACGTACTCACGCGCGTGTCCATGGTAGGTAATGACATGGCACTGGATTCCGGTGTCGGCACCTGCGGCAAGGAAGGCCAGAGCGTGCCGGTAGGCGTGGGCCAGCCGACTTTGCGCATCGACGGCTTGACGGTGGGTGGCACGGTTTAATATGATGGCAACGGGAGCAAAACTCCTGACTTTCTAGCGTTTGACTCCTTACCAACGAAAGGAATAAGAATGGCTGAAACCAAGAAGAAACCCGCCGCAAAAAAATCCGCTGTCAACAAAACCACTACCGCCTCTAAACCGGCTGCCACCAAGCCTGCTGTTGCGAAAGCTGCTGTTGCAAAACCTGTAGCCAAAAAAGCGGTCGCAAAAAAGCCCGTAGCTAAAAAAGCAGCGATTAAAAAACCTGCTGTGAAAAAATCCAACGGCAGCAAGCCCACTAAAATCAGCGCAGAGGAACGTTATCGCATGGTTGAGGTGGCTGCCTACTTCATGGCCGAGCGCAACAAATTTGCAGGCAATCCTGCTGGCTATTGGACTGCAGCGGAGGCGCAAATCAAGAAAATGCTTGGTTAGTCCAGGACCAGCCTCAGGCCTCACCGCGCCTGTTTTCTAACAGCCCGGCACCGGGCCGCACAGCGGCTTACGCCCTATCGCTTGATAGCCGCCGCCCTCCTCGAGCGGCTATAATAGATTGTCTTTTCTTTTTTCCATGGCTCTTGAATGCAGTTTTCCCTGCCTGTCCCGGCAAAAAACCCTGCTCAACGCAAAGGTTTATCCGAGCGCATAGCTCCCCAAAGTTCCGGTAGTGACAGCCTCGCCCTGGCTGAGCTGGCGCAAAAACTTGGCGTAGACCAGCCCAGAACGCCGCTGGTCATCATTACGGCCAATGCTTTTGAAGCGCAGCGCCTGCTGGAAGAGATTCCGTGGTTTGCACCCAAGTTAAGCGTGCACCTGCTGCCGGACTGGGAAACCCTGCCATACGACCACTTTTCACCGCACCCCGATCTGATCTCAGAACGCCTGGCAACGCTCTACCAGATCAGCCAGAACGCCTGCGATGTCATCATCGTGCCTGCGGGTACTGCATTATTGCGCCTGCCCGCCCAGTCCTATCTCGCCGCGAATACTTTCATGCTCAAGAAGGGCCAGAAACTCGACCTGGAAGCATTACGCAACCAGTGCGCCGAAGCTGGCTACCACCATGTGAGCCAGGTCATCAGCCCCGGCGAGTTCAGCGTACGCGGCGGCCTGGTCGATCTATTCCCGATGGGCAGTGCCCTGCCTTATCGTCTGGACCTGTTCGATGACGAGATCGAAACTATCCGTACCTTCGATGTGGATACGCAGCGCAGCCTGTATCCGGTAGGCGAGATCCGCCTGCTGCCGGCGCGCGAGTTCCCGCTGGATGACAAGGGTATCGCACATTTCCGCCAGCAGTTCCGCGAGGTATTCGAAGGCGACCCGTCGCGTAGCCGCATCTA
>CAZBSR010000056.1:8102-9177 GCA_964494575.1 uncultured Methylophilaceae bacterium
ATCAAGGCCGAGGATTTTTTCAGCCAAACCCATCAATATGCCCGCCTGCAGATGAGCACAGAAGGCGTTGCCTCGGGGTTGCCCGATCTCGATATCGAACGCCGCTCGGAACATCCGCTGCACAAGCTACAGGCATTCGTTAAGGGGACAGCCAAGCGCGTCCTGATCGCCGCAGAAAGCCTGGGCCGGCGCGAGACCATGGCACAACTGTTTAATACTCACGGCCTGCAGTTGCCGGCCTGCGAAACCTGGGAAGATTTCGCTACATCCACTGAGCGCGTGGTGCTGGGCGTTTCATCGCTGCATCGCGGATTTCATGCCGATGACTTTGCCGTCATCACCGAAGCCGAGCTATATGCCACCCAGGTGCGCCAGCAGCGCCGCCGCGACAAAGAGCGCGCACGTAATACCGAGGGCATGCTCAAGGACTTGTCCGAGCTGCGCGAGAATGACCCTGTGGTACATGAGCAGCATGGCGTAGGACGTTATCGTGGACTGGTCAACCTCGATTTCGGCGAAGGCGAGACCGAATTCCTGCTTCTGGAATATGCCGGCGACGATAAATTGTATGTCCCGGTTTCGCAGCTATTCATGATCTCGCGCTACTCCGGCGGGCCGCCTGAATCCGCGCCGCTGCATCGCCTAGGCTCCGGGCACTGGGAAAAGGCCAAGAAAAAAGCGCTCAAGCAGATTCGCGATACAGCAGCCGAACTGCTCAATCTCTATGCCATGCGCGCTTCGCGCAAAGGTTACGCCTTCAAGCTCAGCCTGCATGATTACGAGACCTTCGCCGAAGGCTTCCCGTTCGAGGAAACCCCTGACCAGCAATCTGCCATTGAAGCCGTCATCGACGATATGCAGTCCGGCAGGCCGATGGACAGGCTGGTTTGCGGCGATGTCGGCTTCGGCAAGACCGAGGTCGCCCTGCGCGCTGCTTTTGTCGCGGTGATGGGCGGCAGGCAGGTGGCGGTACTGGTGCCGACCACGCTGCTGGCCGAGCAGCACTACAGCAACTTTTCTGACCGCTTTGCCGAATGGCCGATCAAGATCGCCGAGATTTCGCGTTTCCGCAGCG
>CAZBSR010000057.1:0-8933 GCA_964494575.1 uncultured Methylophilaceae bacterium
TGGAATACCCATGGCTTGCTGGCGACATTGGGGGTCAGTAACCTGGCAGTAATCCAGACCGCAGATGCCACATTAATCTGTGACCGCAGCCGTACCGAAGATATCAAGGCACTCGTTGGAAAAGTACATGAACGTTACCCACATTTGACTGAAACGCACCTTACCGTACATCGCCCATGGGGAGCCTATACGGTGCTGGAAGAACGTGCAAATTTCAAGATCAAGCGTATCGTGGTGAATCCTGGTGCGCGCCTATCCATGCAGATGCATCAGCATCGTTCCGAGCACTGGGTCGTGGTCTCCGGCGTGGCGAAGATCACCAATGGCGAGCGGGAGCTGTTGCTAAATGAAAGTGAATCTACCTATATACCCAAAAACAATCACCACCGGCTTGAAAATGCTGGTTCAGAACCTTTGAGCATTATCGAGGTGCAGTGCGGCGATTATGTGGGTGAGGATGATATCGTGCGGTTTGAAGATAGTTATGGAAGGCCAATCTCACAATGAAAAAAGTTGCTTTAGTTACGGGCATTACTGGGCAAGATGGCGCTTATCTGGCTGAATTGTTGCTAGAAAAAGGTTATGTTGTTCATGGTGTAAAACGCCGCTCTTCATTGTTCAATACGGATCGTATCGATCATCTTTATCAGGATCCGCACATAGATAACAAGAATTTTATTCTGCATTACGGCGACCTGACTGATTCCACCAACCTTATTCGTATTATCCAGCAGGTGCAGCCGGATGAAATCTACAACCTGGCAGCAATGAGCCATGTCGCGGTGAGTTTTGAGACACCTGAATACACTGCCAATGTTGATGGCTTGGGCACGTTGCGCATACTGGAGGCAATCCGCATCCTTGGCCTCGAAAAGAAAACGCGTTTCTACCAGGCATCTACCTCTGAACTGTATGGGATGGTGCAGGAAACTCCGCAAAAGGAAACCACACCCTTTTATCCGCGCAGCCCATATGCAGTAGCCAAGCTGTATGGCTACTGGATTACTGTCAACTACCGTGAGGCGTATGGCATCTATGCCTGTAACGGTATCCTGTTCAACCATGAGAGCCCTATTCGGGGTGAAACTTTTGTAACTCGCAAAATTACCCGCGCGTTGGCTCGTATCAAGCTGAATCTGCAGGATTGCCTATATCTCGGTAATCTAGATTCCTTACGAGACTGGGGCCATGCAAAGGATTACGTTGAAGCACAGTGGCTCATGCTGCAACAGGATAAGCCAGAAGATTTTGTCATTGCCACCGGCGTGCAAAATAGCGTGCGCCAGTTTGTTGCTGCTGCTGCTAAAGAGCTGGATATCGAGATCAACTGGACTGGTAAGGGTTTGGAGGAAACCGGCACAGACCAACACGGTAACGTTATCGTCAAGGTTGATCCCCGCTATTTCCGACCAACAGAAGTTGAAACCTTATTGGGTGATCCGAGCAAGGCTAAACAGAAACTGGGTTGGGCGCCAAAAATCTCATTTGATGAGCTGGTGTCGGAGATGGTGCGCGAAGACCTCAAGTCTGCCGAACGCGATGAGTTGGTCAAAAAGCATGGCTACAGCGCTTTTGATTATCATGAATAAGTATGAATCCTGACTCAAAAATTTATATAGCAGGGCACCGAGGACTGGTTGGTTCCGCGCTCATGCGCAATCTGCAAGCTAAGGGCTACACCAACCTGATTACTCGCACACATGTTGAGCTGGATTTGACTAATCAGGCCGCGACGCAGCACTTTTTTGAGCAAGAGAAGCCAGAGTACGTTTTTCTAGCGGCGGCCAAAGTGGGTGGCATTCACGCTAACAACACATATCCCGCCGAGTTTATTCGTGACAACCTCGCTATTCAGACCAATGTTATTCATGAGGCTTATAAAGCGAACGTCAAGCGCCTACTATTCTTAGGCTCGAGTTGCATCTACCCACGCGATTGTGCGCAGCCTATCAAGGAAGAATATTTGCTCACCGGCCCCCTGGAACCAACCAATAGCCCTTATGCACTAGCCAAGATAGCTGGAATTGAGATGTGCTGGAGTTATAACCGCCAGTACGGGACAGAGTATCTAGCTGCGATGCCGACCAATCTCTATGGTCCTGGCGATAATTACCACTTAGAAAATAGCCACGTGATCCCGGCATTAATTCGCAAATTTCACGAGGCTAAAACCAATGGTCAAAGCGTGGTCACGATATGGGGCACAGGTAACCCTCGACGCGAGTTCTTATACAGCGATGATATGGCCGATGCCTGTGTATTCCTGGCGAACCTACCAGATAAGGAATTTAGCTCGGCCCTCAGTCCTCAGCCCTCAGCTGCTCCCTTAATCAATATCGGTTATGGGAGTGATTTAACCATACGCGAGTTGGCGCAAAGTATTCAGAGTGTAGTTGGATATGAGGGGGAGCTGGTTTTTGATACTGAAAAACCAGATGGCACTACGAGGAAGCTGATGGATTCCAGCAGGATCAATCGCTTGGGCTGGCAGGCAAGCACAAATCTTGGTGATGGGATTTCGTATGCCTATCAGGATTTTATGAGCTCAGAGAGCCGGCAATGAAGATCACCTTGATCGGCTCTGATTATTCGGAGTTTTTTCTCGACACCTGCCTTACAGAGTTTGGTAGTGATGTGCATTGTCTGAGTGTTGCCCCGGAAAAGATAGCGATTTTGCAGCAAAGTGGCATGCCCATCTATGAATCCGGCCTCAAGGATTTGATTAAGAGCAATGTCGCATTAGGATGCCTGCGTTTTACTTCAGATATTGCGAAGAAAGGGCAAAGCTGATGGATGAACAGCGTACTACCATCTATACGCCTGACTCGTTGCTGACTAATCCCCTTAAGATGCTGCAGGAAATGCTGCGCGACCTGATCGCCAGCCAAGAACTCGCGTGGCGATTGACGGTTCGCGATCTGAGCGCCCAGTATCGGCAAACTTTTCTTGGTTTTCTTTGGGCACTTATCTTGCCGTTGGCCAATACCTTGGTCTGGATTTTCTTGAGCCGCAGCGGAGTAGTCAATGTAAGCGAAACAGCCTTGCCGTATCCAGTTTATGTTTTCACCGGCACCATGTTATGGGCGATCCTGATGGATGCGGTGAACGCTCCGTTACAGATGGTCACCGCATCCAAAAGCATGTTGGCAAAAATCAATTTTCCGCGCGAGGCACTGGTGGTTTCGGGCATATACCAGACGACGGTCAATGCGCTAATCAAGGTGGCCCTGTTGTTGATTGCACTGGTGGCAATGGACATCACCCCCGGATGGGGCTTGCTGTTTTTTCCCATGGCTATCTTCTCGTTAATCCTGGTGGGTACACTTATCGGGCTTGCTCTGACACCAATAGGTTTGCTTTATACCGATGTGGGCAAAGCTATTCCGTTATTGATGCAATTCCTGATGTACCTTACGCCGGTGGTCTTTGCAATGCCGAAGGAAGGCCTGTCCGCCAAGTTGTTCCAACTTAATCCATTGACCCCGTTGATTCTGACCGCCCGTGACTGGTTAACCGGAATGGCCCCGGAGTACTTGGGCTATTTCGTGGCAGTCAGCGTGTTCGCCTTCGTATTACTGTTCATGTTCTGGATCGTATTCCGTCTGGCCATGCCCATCCTGATAGAACGGATGGGCAGCTGAAATGGGAGAGACACTAATCAAGGTTGAAGGGCTATCCAAAAAGTTCTGCCGCAGCCTAAAGAAATCTATGTGGTACGGCATGCAGGATATTGGTAGTGAATTAATCGGCAAGCGTCATGGTACGGACGGTGTGTTAAGACCGGATGAGTTTTGGGCGGCAAAGGACATCAACTTCGAACTTAAACGCGGCGAATGCCTTGGGCTGATCGGCCACAACGGCGCAGGAAAGACAACCCTGCTGCGTATGTTGAACGGTTTGATCAGGCCCGATCAGGGGCGAATAGAAATGCGCGGCAAGGTGGGAGCATTGATCGCGCTGGGAGCTGGGTTCAATCCGATTTTGACCGGGCGAGAAAATATCTATGTCAACGCAGCCGTGCTGGGCATAAATAAGCAATATGTCGACAGCAAGATAGATGAGATCATCGACTATGCGGAGATTCATGAGTTTATCAATTCTCCAGTGCAAACATATAGCTCGGGCATGAATGTGCGCCTTGGCTTTGCTGTTGCCGCTATCCTGATAGAGCCGGACATATTATTTCTGGATGAAGTGCTGGCTGTGGGTGACATCGGCTTTGCGATTAAATGCCTGAATACGGTCAGGCAATTGACGAACAAATCCGCAGTGGTATTTGTTTCGCACAACATGCAGCAAATCTCCCGGTTCTGTACGCGGGTGATGGTGATGGAGCGCGGACATGTATTATTGGACAGCCCGAATCCTGCTGAGGGTATCGACCAATATTACGGCTTGGTACAACACAAGCAGCTGGCATTGGGTACAGGCGACGCCGAAATTCTAAGTGTAGAACTGCTAGTAAATAACCGACATGTGGAAAGTACGAATGCTGTCATAACGCATGGGTCAGAATTGGGCTGCAGAATAAAGCTGCACATCAACAGCAGAATATCGAGAGCGAATATGCTGCTGTATATAATGGATGAGGCGATGGATCCACTGGTTTGCATGCCGGTAAATAATACCGAGGGCACTTTGAAAACATTTACAGGCGGCTCGGTGGAAATACAGATGTCGATGGGCGCGGTAGAACTGACTGCGGGAAAATACAGCATCGCCGTCGCATTGAGAGACACAAAAACAAACGAGATCATTACTCGAGTACAAGGGCTAAGTCCATTCCAGATAATTTCAGAAAGCGCGCACTGGGCTAAGTTAGTGCGTCATGTTGTGGCAGAACAAGTTGGCATCGATACTCCTTAAATATAATCAATCACATAGGTAAAATATGGAGAACGAATTTTTGATTGCTTACAGGCAAAACATTGCAAGTTGCCGTAAGAATGATTTCAAGGACAATTGGGACGAGCTGCGCTTTGGTCCTTACCAAAACGAACGTCAGTACAAAAATGTTCGATACGAAGTTAAACAACTTATCAAGAAACTGTTGTCGATGGTTGGGCTATACCAACTGAAATCTCCTGCAGAAGCATTACTAGCTGATAATGCTGAACATTTCCAATGGCTATATGAAAAGCTGGACGATGATGATTCAAAGGAATTACTGATTCAAGTCCTGTCGTATCGTGCTCTGGGGCACCGGAAAGTCAAGTTACCCACAAATAATGCGCAATTTTGGGAAGCTAGGGAAAATGCGAAGAGATTGGCATCGAATACCGAGTCGATAGATCTTGGTTGGAATGAGCGCAAGCTCCACAAGATGGATCTCTCCAGTCTTGGATATAACATCGAACTTTTTTTTATACCCAATGGCGTAGTTTGTCTTATCAATCTACGTCACTATGAGGGCAAAGTATCTAATAAGATCATCAAGGCAGAAGAAGGTGATGTTGTCATAGATGCGGGCGGCTGTTGGGGTGACTCAGCATTGTACTTTGCCCATGAAGTCGGGGAAAACGGCAAGGTCTATTCATTCGAATTCATGCCTGATAGTCTGGAAATATTTGAAAGAAATATGTTGTTGAACCCGCATCTTTCCGGGGTCATAAATCTGGTAAGAAATCCGTTGTGGTCCAAATCAGGTGAACAACTTTTTGTGGAAGGAAGCGGTCCGGGAGCTAGAGTTGGCCCATATCCGCGAGACCCAAATGCAATTCGAGTTGAGACTTTTACGATCGACGATTTGGTCAGCAAAGAAAAATTGAATCGGGTCGACTTCATCAAGATGGACATTGAAGGTGCAGAACTGGAGGCTTTGCGTGGGGCAGAAAAATCTATCCGCCAGTTTCATCCCAAGCTGGCTATTTCCTTGTATCACAAATTAAATGACTTCTGGGAAATCACCCAATACATAGATAGCCTTGAGCTCGGGTATAAATTTTCTCTGAAGCACGTCACAATTCACGCTGATGAAACTGTTTTGTTTGCCTATTAAGAGGTACGTGCGGAGCGTGTGTTTTCGAGTGGTTATACAGGCTATGTTGGTGTGCGTGGCGCCAATTAATAGCGGCATTTACTACGTTATAGAGCCAGGCAATCATTAACGAATAATAAATTATGAGCAAAAAACAAATTCAGACGATACAAGACCTTGCTATCAATGGCGCACAGCCGCGCTTTGCACATACGCTCCATGTAGGTCGGCCCAATATCGGTAGTCGCGAGCTATTCCAGAAACATGTGGATGAGATATTTGAACATCGTTGGCTGAGTAATAACGGACCCAAAGTACAGGAACTCGAACGACGCGTCGCCGATCTTCACAAAGTTAAACATTGTGTTGCAATGTGTAATGGCACAGTAGCATTGGAAATAGCCATTCGTGCGCTAGAGTTGGAAGGCGAGGTGATCGTACCATCGTATACCTTTATCGCTACGGCACATGCACTGAGCTGGCAGGCGATTACGCCGGTATTCGCGGATATCGATCCGATAACCCACAACCTGGATCCAGCCGCTGTGCGCCAAATGATTACGCCACGTACCACCGGCATCATTGGCGTTCACTTATGGGGAAGAGGTGCTCCAGCAGGTGAGTTACAGCAGATTGCCGACGAGCATGGTCTCAAACTCATGTTCGATGCTGCGCATGCATTCGGATGTTCGTACAAGGGAAAAATGATTGGAAGCTTCGGTACTTGCGAAGTACTAAGCTTCCATGCAACCAAGTTCTTCAACACTTTCGAGGGTGGTGCCGTACTTACCAACGATGATGAGCTGGCTGAAAAGATGCGCCTAATGCGTAACTTTGGCTTTTCCGGCTTGGATAACGTTGTCCATCCGGGTATCAACGGCAAAATGATAGAAGTCGTTGCAGCGATGGGCTTGGTCAATCTGGAAGTAATCGATGAAGTGATTGCAGTGAATCGCCGCAATCATTATGCCTATCGGGAGGCGCTGTGCGGCATTTCTGGCATCAGCCTGCTGGATTATGACGAATCAGAACTTAATAATTACCAGTATGTAGTGATGGAAGTTGGTGAAGGGTGTTCTGTGAGTCGTGATCAGATCGTCGAGGCCTTGCACGCCGAAAATGTCCGTGCACGTAAATATTTCTGGCCGGGTTGTCACAATATGCAGCCGTACCGTGATTTGTATCCAAATGCGGGATTGCAGCTATCCAACACCCAGAATGTGGCTGATCGGGTGGTGGTTTTGCCGAGCGGGACGACCACCGATAGTGAAATGATTGCTGATATTGCCGCAGTAATTCGCGTCCTGGTCAATGGTAAATGAATTTAGCAATCATGCAGCCATATTTCTTCCCCTATATTGGCTATTGGCAATTGATCCATGCCGCAGATCGCTTTGTCATATACGACGACGTTAATTACATCAAAGGAGGATGGGTTAATCGCAATCGAGTACTGATTAACGGAGAACCCGCTTATATAACGGTGCCATTGGAAAGACCGTCTCCATACAAACAGATATGTGACATCGCTTTGTATCCATCATCGGTATGGCGCGACAAGTTGGTTAAGACGGTCGAAATTACCTACCGAAAAGCACCGAGCTTTTACGAAGTTTTCCCAGCCATTGAAAACATCATTCGATACGAAACGGATAATTTATCGGATTATCTGGCGAACCAGTTACGAACTCTTTCTTCATACGTCGGAATAAGCACAGAATTCGTGGTAACCAGCCGTTGTTACGAAAATAACCAACTAGCGGGACAGGAACGTATCCTTGATATATGTAAACGTGAAAAAGCCACTACTTACATAAACGCGCAAGGTGGACAGGCGCTTTATGATACAAAGATATTTGGTAACGCGGGAATAGACCTGCGATTCATGGTCATGAAATTAACCCCCTACAGGCAACGAGTAAATGGATTTATACCGCAGCTCTCTATCATTGATGCATTAATGGAGATTGGCCCAATAGGAATAAAACGTCACCTTGATGCTTTCAATTTGATTGCGAACACGTGATTACATTTAACAACGAAGCTAATGGCTTAGCCGCGGATATTGGCGGATATTTTGGCTTGGAATTGCCCATGCACGGCGATATATTCCCCAGTGCAGTCAGATATCAGTCAGGGCGTGCCGCACTACGTGCAGTACTTGAGCATACGGGCATTGAGCGGATTTTTTTGCCAGGTTACATTTGTGATTCAGTATTCCAGGCAGCCACCGATGCAGGTGCAGTTGTTGAAACATATTGGTTAGATGACTCGCTCTACCCAAGGGGACTTCCAAAATCATTCCCAGCAAAAAGTGTAGTTCTTTATGTCAACTATTTTGGACTTTGCGACGCGAATGTCATTCGTTTGCTGGCAAACACTCCTGAAAACCATTTGATTATCGATAACTGCCAAGCACTGTTTACTCGGCCATCAAATGCGTTAGCAACCATATACTCACCACGAAAATTTGTCGGTATCCCAGATGGCGGTTTGTTGATAGCGCCCGGCATTAAAATTACAGAGCCAGAGCATGAAGATATGGATTCCATCGGCAGAATGAGACATCTTTTATTGCGCATGGCCTATACAGCTCAGGATGGCTATCACGATTACGTGGAGTCGGAAATGGCCTTAAAAAATTCCATACCGTTAAGGATGTCACGTCTTACCAGCCGTATACTTGCCAGCATTGACGTGGGAACAGTGACAAGCCAGAGACGGGCCAATTTTGAGACATTGGCTGCGAGTTTGGGCAAATACAACAAGCACAAATGGAAACTCGATTCGGAATCCGTGCCATTGTGTTACCCCTTGGTTCTGGATAGGGATGTCGAATCAATAAAGAGAAGTCTTGTCGAAAAAGGGATTTATATCCCAACCTATTGGCCGGAAATAAAACAAAGTGTACGACTCGGCAGCATCGAGCACCGTCTGACAAGTCAATGCCTGGCAG
>CAZBSR010000058.1:0-8154 GCA_964494575.1 uncultured Methylophilaceae bacterium
TGCGCATGTATTTACGTTATTGCGAACGCAAAGGCTTCAAGGTCGAAGTGCTGGAGGAATCCGAAGGCGATGTTGCCGGTATTAAAGGTGCGTCCATCAAGGTAAATGGCGATTATGCTTACGGTTTGCTGCGCACCGAAAACGGCGTGCATCGACTGGTGCGTAAATCCCCGTTTGATTCCAACTCCAAACGCCACACCTCATTCGCCAGCGTGCAGGTATTCCCCGAGATCGATGACACGATCGAAGTGGACATCAATCCTGCGGATTTGCGTGTAGACACCTACCGCGCCAGCGGTGCGGGCGGCCAGCATATCAATAAGACAGATTCCGCAGTGCGTATCACGCACATCCCGACCAATACCGTCGTGCAATGCCAGAATGATCGTTCACAGCATCGCAACCGTGCAGAAGCGATGAATATGCTTAAAGGCGCGCTTTATACGCTGGAGTTGAACAGGCGCAACGCGGACAAGCAGGCGCTGGAAGATGCTAAAACTGACATCGGCTGGGGGCATCAAATCAGGTCTTACGTGCTCGACCAGTCGCGCATCAAGGATCTGCGTACCAACGTGGAAATCGGCCATACACAAGGCGTGCTGGATGGCGACCTTGATCCGTTCATATCTGAAAGTTTGAAGCAGGGAGTTTGAGTGTGAGTGAACAGCAAAATATACCGGCACAGGAACCAGTACCAGCGCCAGCGCAGGACGAAAACCATGTGATGGCCGAGCGCCGCGAGAAACTTAAAGCCATTCGCGAAAAGGGTGTCGCCTTCCCTAACGACTTCAAACCGGATGCCCTGGCAGCCAATATCCATGCGGGTTATGGCGATGCCGATAATGAAGTGCTCGAGACAAAGGCGATACAGGTCAAGGTAGCCGGCCGCATGATGCTGAAGCGCGTCATGGGCAAGGCCAGCTTCGCCACGGTGCAGGACACCAGTGGGCGCATCCAGTTGTTCATCAGCAAGGACAATATAGGCGAAGAAACCTACGATGCATTCAAGCATTGGGACCTGGGCGATATCGTCGCTGCCGAGGGCGTGCTGTTCAAGACCAAGACCGGCGAGCTGTCGGTCAAGGTCAGCCAGTTACGGCTGCTGACCAAATCCCTGCGGCCGCTGCCGGAAAAATTCCACGGCCTGTCCGATCAGGAAACCAAATACCGCCAGCGTTATGTCGACCTGATCGTGTCGGAGGAGACGCGCAAGACCTTCATCGACCGCAGCAAGATCGTGGCGGCCATTCGCGGCTTCATGCTGGAAAACCAGTTTCTCGAAGTCGAAACGCCGATGCTGCATCCTATTCCGGGCGGCGCATCAGCCAAGCCATTCAAGACGCATCACAATGCGCTGGATATGGCTATGGTGCTGCGTATCGCGCCCGAGCTTTACCTGAAACGACTGGTGGTTGGCGGTTTCGAGCGTGTATTCGAGATCAACCGCAACTTCCGCAACGAAGGCCTCAGCGTGCGGCATAACCCAGAATTCACCATGATGGAATTCTATGCCGCCTATACCGATTACCAATGGCTGATGGATTTCACCGAGAACTGTATCCGTGCGGCTGCACTTGCCGCGCTTGGTACGGCGAAGATCGAATACCAGGGGCGTGAGCTTGACCTGAGCCAGCCTTTCCAGCGTTTGACGATAGTCGGCGCTATCCAGAAATATGCGCCGCAATATACGCCAGCGCAGCTGGATGATGCGGCTTTCATCCGCGCAGAGCTGCTCAAGTTCGGCGTCAAGGCGTTCGAGCACGCGGGCCTTGGAGCCTTGCAGTTGGCATTGTTCGAAGAGACCGCCGAATCGCAGCTTTGGCAGCCGACTTATATCATTGACTACCCGGTCGAGGTCTCGCCGCTGGCACGCGCTTCGGACAAGAATCCGGAGATCACCGAGCGCTTCGAGCTATTCATCACCGGGCGCGAGATCGCCAACGGCTTCTCCGAGCTTAATGATGCAGAGGACCAGGCGGCGCGCTTCCAGGCGCAGGTAGCTGCCAAAGAGGCGGGCGATGATGAGGCGATGTATTACGATGCCGATTTTATCCGCGCCCTGGAATACGGCATGCCGCCAACCGGCGGTTGCGGTATCGGCATCGACCGTTTGGTTATGCTGCTCACAGACAGCCCGAGCATTCGCGATGTAATCTTGTTCCCGCATATGCGCCCTGAGGCCTGACAGAGGCTGATAAACCATTGGATTTATAGATGCCTTGGGAGCCGCGTCCCTATTGGCTCCCAGCCCTGCTTGTTGGGCGCGGGCGACAGCATAATCGCCATATAATCAATAAGCTAACGTTTCAGTGCAAAATTGCGTCGTGCCTGAACGACGAAAAAACCAATTAAATTCATGTGGTTAGCTTGATGTAAATTGTAAGCGTCTGAAAATGATAGCTAAATTTATAACGGTATAACCCTTGCTTTAGATGAATCCTGTGTGCAGCAGCATGCTTTCTTTTATCTATTCGAGGTGTTTCATGCTAACCAAACAAGGTATCTTCAATCGCGGCAGCCAATCCAATGGCCACCCTCCTGTGCAACCCGCACGTCCTCCCATCACCCCGCTCAATTCATCCGCACAGACAGCTTCTTCCTCATCCATCGCCCCCGGCCATCTGGCGGCCATAGAGTCGGCCACACTACCGGCTTCTACGGTGCCTGAGCCCAAGCCAAACCATACTCAGAAGTCTGAGTCTAATTCGGGCAGCCACCTGACAGTCGGCCCCGATGTGAAACTGAAAGGCGCCGAGATACTCGACTGTGACACCCTGATCGTGGAAGGGCGCGTTGAGGCCACCATGGACAGCCGCGTGATCCAGATTGCGGTAAATGGTTCTTTCTCCGGCAAGGTCGGCATTGATGTTGCAGAGATCTACGGGCAGTTTGAAGGGGACCTGACAGCACGCAGCCAGCTGATTATTCATGGCAGCGGCAGGGTCAATGGAAAGATCCGCTACGGCAAGATACTGATCGAGGAAGGCGGGGAGCTGTCCGGCGATATCGCTTCTATATCTGCAGAGCCTGTAGGCTTACTTAAATCGAGTGAGCTAAACCGCAAGAACGAATTGCACCAAAAGAACTGACCCAATTTGCCTGTTTAAAATCAACAGGTAATAATCTTTTTTATTAGCCCCATGGGTGTTGCGTAAATACAACACCCATGGGGTTATCTCATGTTGCGTCATGAATTTGTCACATTAAATACGCAGAATCGCTCCCGTGTTGAAACTCAACCGAACAATTTTTTAACCGGGAGTAATGTAATGAAAAGTTTGAAACTGCGCGGCGTAATGGTTGCGGTATCTGGAACGCTGGTCATGGGTTTTGGCGCAAATGCGATGGCTGATTCTACATTTGACCTTGTACAGGCACTGGTACAGAAGGGCGTGCTGACTGAAGAAGAGGCGATGCCTTTGCTGAAAGGCCGCGAAAATGATATCGCTGCCGCCGACAAAAAAGTGAAGAAAGCCACCAGGCTTAGTGTTTCCGATGTGATCGATAACGCCACAGTGTATGGCGATATCCGCGCCCGCGCCGAGTACCGTGAGGGCGAGGATGCACGCTCAAATTCGGTGGAGCAGGATAGACAGAGAACCCGTTATAAATTAACCCTGGGCGTCAAGACGACTGCAGGCGACTTTTACTCCGACCTGGCTTTCGCCATGGGCAGCGGCGGCCGTTCCGATAATGCTACATTCGGTTCGACCAATGGCGCCAACAATAAGGAAACATTGTTTGTTAAGCGCGCCATGCTGGGCTGGAATGTAACCGACTGGCTGGCAGTCGAAGCAGGCCGTATAGCAAACCCGCTGTACACCACGCAAATGGTATGGGATAGCGACTTGACCATCGAAGGTCTGGCCGAAAAAGTGAATTACACAGTGGGCAACACAGATATTTTCCTGACTGCCTTCCAGGCGCAATACGAAGGTGACAGGAGAAAGAACAGTGATGGCACCATTACTGGTGCAGCCAGCACCTCTAATGAATTACTGGCCTTCCAGGGCGGTGCCAAGTTCAAGATTACGGATGATGTCTCTGCAAAAGCGGCGCTGACCTATTACACCTACACCAATGACAATGTACAGGGCAACGGCGGGGCAGGTGCTTTTACACCGGCAGTGGGCAGTGGCACCGGACTGGGTACCAACCCATTGGCTACCAATGACCTGACCATTCTTGAGATCCCCGCCGAAATCAATTTCAGCCTTGGCAATGATCTGGGCATGAAGATCTTCGGCGACTATGCATACAACATTGATGGCAAGGACCGTTACAAGGCGGCGCTTGCAAACTCGGCCGGTGCAACGCGTGCGGCCATCCAAAGTGCCGGCAACGACGACAAGGCATGGCTGTTGGGTGTAGGAGTTGCGCGTAAGCAGGACAAGAAACCGAAGCAAGGCGACTGGTCCGCGAATCTCTGGTATCAGGACGTTGGCGTCTATGCGCTTGACCCCAATACCCCGGACTCTGACTTCTTCGATTCGCGCGTGAATATCAAGGGTGTTGTGCTCAAGAGCGAATATAACTTAAGGGACAACGTGTTCGTGAATTTTGCCGCGGGACATGGGTCAAGGAAGAATGATGATATCAGCGCGGTGGGTGCGGGCGATATCTCACTAAACCTGGACAAATATAGTCTGTATCAACTGGATATCACCTATAAGTTTTAGGCTGCCTTAATAAAAAAACCTCTAGATTTTCTAGAGGTTTTTTATTTGTGCGCAGGAATAACGGCGTTCTTGTTGTGGCTTAATGCCCTTCTTTTGCCATATTGATCGAATACTTGGGAATCTCTATCACCAGGTCCTTGTCACCTACGATCGCCTGGCAGGACAGGCGCGATTTCGGCTCAAGTCCCCATGCCTTATCCAGCAGGTCGTCTTCCTTTTCCTCTGACGGGGCGAGCGACTCGAAGCCCTCACGCACGATGACGTGGCAGGTGGTGCAGGCGCAGGCCTTCTCGCAGGCGTGGTCGATATCGATATCGTACGCCAGCAGGTTGTCGCAGATAGAGACGCCGGGGCCGGCATCAATGGAAGCGCCTTCCGGGCAAAGTTCAGGGTGGGGTAGGACGATGATTTTTGGCATGCTATATATTCCAAATGTTGTTGTAGCGCAGGCACCCTCGCCTGCTATCAAACGCTGTCTTGTCCATTTACAGGCGAGGGCGCCTGCGCTACAAATTTAATGTATTCAAATCCTGGCCGGCAAATGCCTGCTTGACCGATGCATCCATGCGCCGCGCCGCAAAGGCTTCGGTGGCATGGTTCAGGGCTTCTGCCGCTTCATGGATGGCATGGCTGTCACCCGCTCCAGATAAGGCTCGCAGGGCATCCATCTGTACGTCGATAACGGCGCGCTCCTGTTCGCTGAGTAGAGCGCCATCCTGTTCCAGTGCCGCTGTGATCGCTTCCAGCAAGCGCTCGGCATCCACTTGCGCTTCGCGCAGCGCACGTGCCTGCTTATCCTGCTCCGCCGAGGAAAAGCCGGATTGCAGCATGCGCAGGATCTCATCCTCGCTCAAGCCGTAAGAGGGTTTGACGACGATATTGGATTCGACGCCGCTGGTCTGTTCACGCGCGCTTACCGATAGCAGGCCGTCTGCATCTACCTGGAAAGTGACCAGGATACGCGCTGCCCCGGCAGCCATCGGCGGTATGCCGCGCAGGTCGAAGCGCGCCAGCGAGCGGCAGTCCGCTACCAGCTCGCGCTCGCCTTGCAGCACATGGATGCTCATGGCGGTCTGGCCGTCCTTGAATGTAGTGAATTCCTGTGCCCGGGCGACGGGCAGCGTGGCATTGCGCGGGATGATCTTTTCCACCAGGCCGCCCATGGTCTCAAGCCCCAGCGACAGCGGGATCACATCCAGCAGCAGCAAATCATCATCGCTACGATTGCCGGCCAGCACATTCGCTTGTATCGCGGCGCCGAGCGCAACCACTTTATCCGGGTCAAGATTGGTCAGCGGCTGCCGGCCGAAATAGTCGGCGACTGCCATGCGGATCTGCGGTATGCGCGTAGCACCGCCCACCATGACTACACCCTTGATATCTTCAGGGTTCAAACTGGCATCGTGCAGCGCTTTGCGCAGGGCGCTAAGTGTTTTTGCTACCAGGGTTTTGGTGAGCTCATTGAGTTTGGCGCTGCTCAGCGTAAGGTCTATGACGTTACTGGTGCTCAATAGCCCGGTGATGCGCGCTTCCATGTGATCGGTGAGCCACTCCTTGGCTTCCCGCGCCTTACCCAACAGCAGGCGTGTATCCTGCGCATTCAATGGCGGCAGTTGTGTCTGTTCCAGTATCCAGCAGAATATACGCTGGTCGAAATCGTCGCCGCCCAGCGCAGTATCGCCATGCGTCGCCAGTACTTCGAATATGCCTTTGGACAGGCGCAGGATGGAGACGTCAAAAGTGCCTCCGCCCAGGTCGTAGATGACATAAACGCCTTCGGAGCCATTATCCAGACCGTAAGCTACCGCCGCAGCGGTGGGCTCGTTCAGCAGGCGCAGCACATTAATGCCGGCCAGCCGTGCGGCATCCTTGGTGGCCTGGCGCTGGGCATCATCAAAATAGGCCGGTACGGTAATGACGGCGCCGGTAAGCTCGCCGCGCCCTTCATCTATGCCGAGTGCCTTTTCTGCACGGGCCTTGAGCACCTTGAGGATTTCTCCGGAGATCTCGACCGGGCTCTTAATACCGGCGCGAGTCTCGATCTGCACCATGCCGGCTGTCTCTCCGCTGTGGACAAAACGGTAGGGCAGGTGGCTGGAATCGGGAATATCCTGTAAGCCGCGCCCCATGAGGCGTTTGACCGAAAGGATGGTGTTCTGTGGGTCTTTGCTTTGCTGCGCCTGTGCGGCATAGCCGACTTCGACCTGGCTACCTTCTTCCTGGGTGCCGACATAATGCACCACAGATGGTAGCAAGGCGTGGCCGAGTTCGTCGTGCAGCACCGTGCTGGTACCGCTGCGTACGGTAGCAACCAGGGAATTGGTCGTGCCAAGGTCGATGCCGATCGCCAGCTTGTGCTGGTGCGGCGCGGTGCTCATCCCCGGTTCTGATATCTGTAACAAAGCCATTATTCTGGAGTCTTCATTGTTGAGTCAGCCTGTTCCTGCAACTTGAATATGGAGAGGTCGATATCTTCACGCAGTTTGTCGATAAAGCTGAGCTTGCGCACCAGCCCTGCGGCCTGGGTATAAGCCTGATCCTCATCCAGGTAGGCTTGCAGCTGCGCATGCATGATGCTGGCTTCCTGCCGCAGCTTTTTTTTCAGTTGGTCCAGTGCGGCTACATCTTTGGCGCTTCGCGCGTCTTCAATTGCCTCGCGCCACTCCATCTGCAGCATCAGGAAATCGCCCGGCATGGCCGTGTTGCTTTCCTCCGCCGTATCCACGCCCTGCATCTGCAGCAGGTAGCGCGCCCGCGCTGTCGCATCCTTCAGTGCGCGGTAGGCTTCATTCGCCTGCGTTGCCAACTGCATGGAGCGCAGGCGCTCGGCCATGGGCGCTGCAGCAAAGCGGTCAGGATGCACTTCGCTTTGCAGCTTGCGGTAATTCAGGTCGAGCAGGCTTGCGTCAATGGCAAATGTAGCTGGCAAGCCAAGTAACTCGAAATGATTTTTTTGTAAATTGTTCATCAGGGCTATTTGTTAAGGCTATTTATTCGGTAAGGTAAGCCCCGTCTGTACCGCGGGTGCTCGCAAGACTGTTGCAAGGTAGCTTGCGAGGCGGTCAGGAAAGAGTGCCGCAAATACTCCGTGAATTGCAGCAAGGCATTGATGAAGCGGCCAGCAAAGCGTGTACCCCGGCAAGAGCAAAGATCAAACCGTGAAACTTTCGCCGCAACCGCACTCATCCTTAACATTCGGATTATTGAACTTGAAGCCTTCGTTCAAGCCTTCCTTGGTGAAGTCCAGCTCCGTGCCGTCGATATAAGCCAGGCTTTTTGGATCCACAATGACCTTGACGCCATAGCTTTCAAAAGCGGTGTCTTCCGGCTTGGTTTCATCAACAAATTCCAGGGTGTAAGCCATGCCTGAGCAGCCGGTGGTTTTGACGCCCAGGCGCAAGCCTATGCCCTTGCCGCGATTGGCAAGGAATTTCTGGACGCGGCTGGCCGCAGTTTCGGTGAGCGTGATGGCCAT
>CAZBSR010000059.1:0-8108 GCA_964494575.1 uncultured Methylophilaceae bacterium
TGCGCGGCAACCTGCAAACCCGGCTGCGTAAACTGGATGAAGGCCAATATGCTGCAATCATCCTTGCCGCCGCCGGCCTCAAGAGACTTGGCCTGGCATCGCGCATCCGGCAGCCTATCTCCACCGCGCTGAGTATCCCGGCCGTCGGCCAAGGCGCCTTGGGCATTGAGATCAATGCTGCACGCACAGATCTGCTGTCGGTTCTGGCGCCGCTGAACCATCCTGAAACAGCCTCTTGCGTCGAAGCCGAACGCGGTATGAGCCGCGCGCTCGCAGGCAGCTGCAATGTACCGCTGGGTGCCTATGCCGAATGCCATGGCGATGAATTGCACATGACCGGTTTTGTGGCCAGTATTGACGGCAGGGAAATCGTGCATCAGGAAGTGCGAGGCAGCGCAAGCCAGCCGGAAGCACTGGGACAGGCGCTGGCGGAGAAACTGATTGCGCTTGGTGCCGATCGCATTCTTGCCCTGCTTGCTGAAGCCGAGGCCAGCCCTGGCTCTGCCTGAAACCATGTCTACCACCCTTGATGGCCGCAGCATTGCCATTACCCGTCCTATAGGCCAGGCAACGAAACTGTCCCAGCTTATCAGCGAGCAAGGCGGCAAACCGGTCCTGTTTCCGCTGATTGCCATTGCCGCGCTGGATGACTACAGTCGTTTTGACCAGCAGCTGGCCGAACTGGAAAAATATGACTGGGCAATTTTTATCAGCTCCAATGCCGTGGAAAATGCCATGCCGCGTTTATTGAAAGCCTTTGATGGCATTCCAAAAGCGTTGCAGTTCGCTGCTGTCGGGCCGGTGACTGCCGCAGAGCTGGCAAAATTCGGGGTTGCCAATACCCTCGTCCCACAGCATCGTTTTGACAGCGAGGCATTGTTGGCTTTGCCCGAGATGCAGAGCATGGCAAACAGGAATGTCGTGATCTTCCGCGGGATAGGCGGCCGCGATGTGCTGGCCGATACACTGAGACAGCGTGGTGCGCAAGTCGATTTTGCCGAATGTTATCAACGCACTAATCCGCAAACCGACGCGAGCTTATTGGCTGGACTATGGCAGAATGGTCAACTGGATGCAGTGGTTGTCACCAGCAGCGAAGCCATGCGGCATTTGTGTGCGCTGACGGACAACGGGAATGCGGCCTGGATGCGTAATGTTGTGTTATGTGTAAACCACGCACGTATCGCCGAACAGTTAAAACCGGGATTGAAAGTTGCCGTAGCAGAAGCGCCAGGTGATGAGGCCATGCTGCAGTGCCTGATGAACGCGCTGGCCCATTGATAATATGACCGAACCGGATATACAAATGATGCCATCAGAAAGCCGGCCCACGGAAAGCACACCTGCGGAAACCCCGTCGAAAAAGCCGTCGTTTCTCGCTGGCATGGCATTTATGCTGGCGCTGGTTGCCTTGTGCGCCTTATCCTGGCAATGGCTGAATACGCGGCATCGCTTTACCCAGCTGGAGCAGGCTCTTAGCCAGAGGCTGGAACAGTACAACGCCAACAACCAGCAGAGTCTCGCCATCTCCAGTCGCGCTGATGAGCGCAGCACAGAAGCCGCCGCCCGCGCAGCCATGCTTGAGCAAAGGTTGGCCGAATCACGCGACCAGCAAGAGGCACTGCAAACCTTATACCTGGAACTGGCGAATAACCAGGAAGAGCGTGTGATAGCCGAAGTTGAGCAGCTGATGATCATTGCCAACCAGCAATTGCAGCTGGCCAACAACGTAAAGCCAGCCCTGCTCGCCCTACAAAGTGCTGACAAACGCCTGCAGCATCTGGATACGCCACAGGTTCTCCAGATACGTAGGGCCATAGCACAGGACATAGGGCGGCTGCAAAGCCTGCCACTGGTAGATATCGCCGGCATGAATCTCAAGCTTGAAGAGCTGATTAATAGCATCGATAAATTGCCGCTGGTAAGCGACCGCCACCCCACCCCTTCAGCACCCGCGCCGATATTGACTTCCAGCCCTATGCAAGGCTTGATGCTGGAAGTCTGGAAAGATATCAAAGGCATGGTGCGCCTGGAAAGAGTCGACAGACCGGAGCCGCCATTATTGGCGCCGGACCAGGTCTTTTTCCTGAGGGAAAATATCAAACTGCGATTGCTTGCTGCAAGAATCGCTTTGTTGCAGCATGATGAAGCCACATATCGAAGCGACCTAAAGGCCGCCGAACAATGGCTGCAGGGCTATTTCGACATGCGTGAAACCGCGAGCAAGCACGCCCTTTCCGGTATTCGGCAGCTTTCCGCCGGCAATATCGTTATTCAATTACCGGATATCAGCGAAAGCCTGAACCTGGTGAGCAAGTACAAGCTGGCGCTGGAGAAGGGCTCATAATGCGCTGGCTGCTCTGGTTCATGGTCATCCTGGGGTTGGCGATTGCGGCCTCTTTGCTGGTGGAGGCCAACCAGGGCTATGTGCTGATCGTGCGCCCGCCATACCGGCTGGAGATCTCGCTTAACTTTTTGCTGGTGCTGATTGTGCTGGCTTTTGCCTTATTACACCTGATTCTGCGCTTCATTCATTACACCCAGCGCCTACCCGCCAATGTCCGCGCTCATCGGGAGACGCAGCGGCTCAAGGAAAGCCATGCGGCCTTGCTGGAAAAGCTGAATAACAATCCAGAAAAGCCGGATTAAGCTTTAAATTTAGCTGCTTGAGTTATTTTGGTAGCGGATTGGCATAGGTGAAGGCATCGGAGAAAAACTCATCCTCCGGCATCCCCTGCAATTGAAATGCCTGATGTGCGATATCCACCATGGCCGGTGCGCCGCAGCAATAGACCTGAAAAGGGCTCAAGCCGTTTTGGGCATGATTGGAATAATCATCCAGCACGGCCTGGTGCACCAGCCCAGTACGACCCTGCCAATTGTCCTCGGCGAGCGCTTCGGATAATACCGGGATGTAGCTGAAATTCGGATTCTCGGCCTGCCATTGTTCCGGTAGCTCATTCATGTACAGATCCTGCAATGATTTTGCGCCCCAATACAGCACCATTTTTCGCTGTATCTTATGATGCGCCGCATGCTCGATAATGCCCTTGATCGGCGCAAACCCCGTACCGCCGGCCACAAAGATGATGGGCTTGTCAGAGTCCTCACGCAGGTAAAAGCTGCCGAATGGTCCTTCCAGACGCAGGATGGCTTTTTCGTGCATCTCGGAAAAAACGTAATGGGTGAATTGCCCACCCGGGATCAGGCGCAAATGCATCTCAAGAAGGTCATCATCATGCGGGGCATTGGCAAAAGAGAAAGCGCGCCGCTTGCCATCCTTGAGCAGGAATTCGACATACTGCCCAGCCATGAACTGCATGCGCTCATTGCTCGGCAGTTTAAGGAAAAGCGCCATCACATCGTGCGAAAGTGCCTGCATCTTCTGCACCCGCGCAGGCATGATGCGCGGCGGGATAACACTGCCTGACATTACCTCGCGGCATTCGATAACCACATCGGATAATGGCGTGGCACAACAGAACAGCGCCTTGCCGGCGAATTTATCCGCGTCCGTCAATGTATCAGGCTGGTGAACGCCATAATCCACCTCGCCCTTCAGCAGCTTGCCTTTACAAGCGCCACACGCCCCGTTACGGCAACCGTACGGCAGGTTAAAACCGGCCTCGATAGCGGCATTGAGTATGCTTTCGCCAGCCTCTACTGTGAAAGTATGGTCACTGGGCTTGATGGTAACTTGGTGCGACATGCGGAGTCCTGAATTAAGCATTGCCTATAAACGACGTTGATTTAGCAATGCCCGAAAGGGCGAAAGTTTATCACAGCGGGCTTTCGATGAAGGCCGGGGGTTCGGGAGGCGCTCAGTCTTCGCGGCGAAACTCACCTTCTATCACATCATCATTGGCGGCTTTTGTGCCGGGTGACCCAGCGCGCGCATTATCATAAGCGCCGCCGGGCATGGGCTGCGTGAACATCGGCTTTGCGGATGGGATAAGCAGCAATATGACGGCGAGCACGTCACTCAGGATGCCCGGAATAATAAGCAATACACCGGCAATCAGATTTTTGGCGCTGCCGAATAACGCCTTTGCCGGTGTGCCGCCCTGCGTAAGGGTTTGCGCCATGCGCCCGACCATCAACAATTTTTCATCCAGCAACAGGCGCCAGCCCAGTATTGCGACTATCAGCAAATACGCCAGCAGCCACACACCGTAACGACTGCCCAGTTCAATCAGCAGCCATATCTCCAGCACCGGGAAAGCGAGTAAAATCGCTAATATCAAAAGAAAACGCATAAAACCCTAATCCTCATTATGTCTGAAGCAAGCGGTACAATTCTGGTGTTAACCAATTTTCCGGATCGTGCAAGCGCTGAAAACATGGCGCAGCACCTGGTTACGGAAAAGCTCGCAGCATGTGTTAACCTGCTTGCGCCCTGCACCTCAATTTACCATTGGCAGGGCAAAATCGAAAACACAACCGAGATCCCGCTTGTGATCAAAACTATCGAGCAGCATTACCAGGCTGTTGAAGCGGCGATCCACGACAAGCACCCGTACGAACTTCCAGAAATCATCTATGTCTCTGTAGGTGGTGGCTTGCCGGCCTATATTCAATGGATAAAACAGGAAACTTTGGCTTGAACGCTCATTTAACCTTTTTCGGCCGACTGCTACATGCCACATTTTTAGCCGCCTGCTTATTTGCGTCGCCGGCCATGGCTGACGCTTCCACTGGCGGAAGAAATACTTTCCTGAATAGCAGCAGCGAAAATGAAGTCCTACCCCCAGACGAAGCATTCAAGCTGTCCATCACGGTCAAAGATAGGCAAACGCTGGAAGCGCGCTTTATCGTTGCGCCGGGGCATTATCTATACCGCGACCGCATCAAATTCGCGACAAAGGCACCCGGCACCAACAGCATCTCCCAGGTCGTATTGCCAGAAGGTGAGCCCAAACTGGATCCCACCTTTGGTCAAACCGACGTCTACCATCGGAATACAACCGCAATTGTTAAGCTGGGCAGCGGCGCCCGGAATCCGCTCACTCTGGAAGCGACCTATCAGGGCTGTAGCGAGAAGGGCTTATGCTACGCGCCCATCAAAAAAACGCTTGATGTTGCTTTACCCACATCCGATGAACCCGGCTCTGCTGCCAGCACTTCGGACAGCAACGCGTCAGATAACAGCCAGGCCGCCTCTTTACTTAAGAACGGCAAACTCTGGCTAATTGTTGCCGGTTTCTTCGGTTTTGGCCTGCTGCTCTCGCTGACTCCTTGTGTGCTGCCGATGATTCCGATTCTATCCAGTATCATCGTGGGCAAAAGCGCGCATCCCAGCCGCTTACATGCCTTCAACCTCTCGGTGGCTTATACGTTGGGCATGGCGTTGACCTATACGCTGATAGGCATTGCAGCCGGCTTGTCAGGTCAGCTCCTGAGCGCAGCATTACAAAATGCCTGGGCACTCGGCTTTGGCGCATTTATCTTTATCCTCCTTGCTTTATCCATGTTCGGATTTTATGAATTGCAGCTGCCAAGCAGGCTTGAGAGCCGCCTGGTTAATTTCACCAACCGCATCAAGGGCGGGCATTTCATAGGCACCTTTGTCATGGGAGCGCTTTCTGCATTGATTCTAAGCCCCTGCGTGGCCGCGCCCCTGGCCGGCGCCCTGCTTTATATCAGCCAGACGCGTGACGTAGTATTGGGCGGGGTGGCACTGTTTACCCTCTCTATAGGGATGGGCGTGCCATTGCTTTTACTGGGTGCATCTGCCGGCACCTTATTACCCAAAACCGGCCCATGGATGAACGCCGTACGTAACTCTTTTGGCGTGCTTATGCTGGGCATGGCGATTTGGCTGATCTCTCCGGTTGTTCCGACTACGCTGCAAATGGCGCTATGGGCGGCTCTGCTTATCGTACCGGCCGTATATATGCATGCATTGGACGGCCTGCCCACGAATGCCTCCAAATGGGCAAAGCTATGGAAAGGCATCGGCATTATGATGCTGGTGTTCGGCATTACGCTACTCATTGGTGCAGCCTCCGGCGCCAAGTCGCCGTTACAGCCATTGGCGGGCTTACGCACAAGCATTAGCGAGACCCATAACAGTTTGCCCTTTCAGCGCGTCAGGGATTTGAGTGACCTTGACGCCCGCATAAAGGCGGCTTCGGGTAAAATCGTGATGCTGGATTTTTACGCAGACTGGTGCGTTGCCTGCAAGGAGCTGGAGCAATTCACTTTCAGCGACCCGCGAGTGCAAAAACAATTGGCTAATGTTGTGTTACTGCAGGCCGATGTCACACAAAACTCACCAGCCGACATTGCCTTATTAAAGCAGTTTGATCTTTTTGGTCCGCCTGGCATCCTGTTTTTTGATAGTACGGGCCAGATCAGCCCAACGAAGGTGATTGGCTACCAGAATGCCGATCAATTTTTGAATACCCTGACCAGACTGAGCCTGTAACCATATGTCCAAAAAACTCCTCGGCTATTTCATCAATATAGCTGCCGTGATACTTATTGCCTTGGGCGTTCGATATTATTTGTCCACTCAACATTCACCCGACTCCTCATCTTCACCTGCTACGCAAACAACACAGGCTTTATTTGCAGCCAGTTTCCATGACGTCGAGGGTAAGGTGCAGGCACTTGATCAATGGAAAGGCAAACTGATCGTGGTCAATTTCTGGGCGACATGGTGTCCACCCTGCCTTGAAGAAATGCCGGAGCTGTCCCACTTGCAGGAAAAGTATCGTGATCGTGATGTTGTTGTCTTGGGCATTTCCACCGATGAGCTGGATAAAATCCGTGAATTCGCCAAAGGACACCCGGTCAGCTACCCCTTGCTGGCCGGGAATGTAGAAGCCATGGATCTGGGAATCAGCCTCGGCAATGACAAAGGCGTTTTACCTTATACTGCCATCATTAAAGCAGATGGCACCATCGCAAAAACCTATTTTGGACAGGTTGATCAAGCGCTATTGGAACAAACTTTGTTGCCATTGATGGAAGCGAAAACAAAACTCTGATTGCGTTATTGCAAACTGGTAAATTCGTTAAATTTCGTCAATTGGCTAGACAACATCCCCCTATTTGCGGCAAACTTGCAAATATAGAAAATTGCTCACGGCAATAAAAACGACTTATACATGACGTCTAAACCTTCAAAATCCATTCTGGTACTGCATGGCCCGAATCTCAATTTACTGGGCTTGCGTGAACCGGAGCATTACGGCAATGACACGCTTGAAAGTATTAATCAGCGTCTGGTAGCGCAAGCGGATAAAGCAGGTGTTGTGCTTGAAACATTCCAGAGCAACAGCGAGGCGGAACTTGTCGGGAAATTGCAGTCATTAGCCGGTAAAAACACCGATTTCATTATTATCAATCCGGCTGCCTTTACCCACACCTCCGTCGCCATGCGTGATGCACTTGCCGCAATCAAGATACCTTTTATCGAAGTTCATCTTTCCAACGTCTATGCACGTGAAGCCTTTCGTCACCACTCCTATTTTACCGATATTGCAGTCGGCATAATTAGCGGCTTGGGCGCTCAGGGCTATGCGCTGGCGCTGGATTACGCCATTAACAACATAAGTAATTAGCATAACTGCGCACACTAACTGGCGCTTTCATCGAGGTTAAACAATGGATTTACGTAAACTCAAAAAATTGATCGATCTGGTAGAGGAGTCCGGCATTTCAGAGCTGGAGCTAACAGAAGGCGAGGAGAAGGTACGCATTAGCCGCAATACGCCTAATGCCATGCAAGGCGTTCACTTCGCCCAGCCGTACATGCAATCAATGCCACCGCCGGCAACAGCTCCCGCACCACAGTCCGCACCCGTCACTGCAGCAGCGCCGGAGATAGAAGGCCATGTAGTCAAATCACCAATGGTGGGCACGTTTTACCGCACTCCTTCGCCTGATGCCAAACCCTTTGTAGATGTTGGATCCAGCGTCGCCGTGGGAGATACCATTTGTATTATTGAAGCAATGAAGCTGCTTAACGAAGTCGAAGCGGATCACGCCGGCGTAATCAAAGCTATCCTGGTCGAAAATGGCCAACCCGTCGAATACGGCGAACCTCTATTCATCATCGGTTA
Source organism: uncultured Methylophilaceae bacterium (assembly GCA_964494575.1). GTDB lineage: Bacteria > Pseudomonadota > Gammaproteobacteria > Burkholderiales > Methylophilaceae > JBCKUK01. The sequence continues at coordinate 8,070 of CAZBSR010000059.1, forward strand.
ACGGGATTTCTATGTTTGAAAAAATCCTGATCGCGAACC
>CAZBSR010000060.1:0-8043 GCA_964494575.1 uncultured Methylophilaceae bacterium
TTTACAGCCGGTCAGCCAGCTCGCCCAGCCCGAAGCAAGTACAGCTTCACGAATTACTTTCGCATATTGTGGGTATCGCCATCGAAAAACATCAGGCTGAAGAAACACTGAGGATAGCGGACTCACATATCCGGAATCAGGCATCCCTGCTGGATAAGGCTCAGGATGCAATAGTTGTGAGAAGCCTCGATTCCAGGATTCTCTACTGGAACAAAGGTGCGGAAAGGCTTTATGGCTGGAAAGACGACGAAGCGCTGGAGCTTTCTATCGAAGATCTATATGAACATCCGGAAAGATTCCGTGAAGCGACTCGCAAACTACTAAAAGATGGGGAATGGAGCGGTGAATTTTCAAAGCGGCGCAAAGACGGCCATTACCTTATAGTCGAATCTCACTGGACTCTGGTGCAAGATGACGAGAGCAAGCCAAAGTCCGTATTCTGCATCGATACTGATATCACACATCGTAAAGAGGCTGAAAAACAAATCCAGCATCTTGCTTTTTATGACCACCTCACTGGCCTGCCCAACAGGCAGTTGTTGGTGGACCGCATGCAAATGGCCTTGAATTCAAGGCCGCGTAAACAGAACCTGGGCGCCCTGCTATTTATTGACCTGGACAACTTCAAAACGCTCAACGATGCTTTGGGACATGACATCGGGGATATGCTGCTTAAGCAAGTGGCCGGACGTTTGAGTGAATGGGTGCGTGATGGCGATACCGTTGCCCGCTTTGGCGGCGATGAGTTTGTAGTCATGCTGGATAACTTGAGCAACAACAGCCAGGAAGCTGCATCCCAGGCCCAGATTGTCGGCAACAACATCCTCGAAGCATTTCGCCGTCCATTTCAACTTGACGAGCATGAGCAATACACTACGCCAAGCATTGGGATTGCCCTGTTTAACTCCGAATCAACATCTGTGGAAGCTATATTGAAAAGAGCAGATATAGCCATGTATCAGGCTAAAAGCTCCGGGCGGAATACCATGCGCTTCTTTGATCCCGTCATGCAGTCCATCATCGACGAGCGCGTCGAACTGGAGATTAATCTTCGCCTGGCTTTGAGGCAAAAGCAGCTGCTTCTGCTTTATCAGTCACAGGTCGACCACCATGGCACTATTCTGGGGTTTGAAGCGCTGATTCGATGGAAAGACCCTGTAAAAGGCATGATTTCCCCAGCTTCGTTTATCCCATTGGCGGAAGAAACTGGCCTTATCCTGCCCATTGGGCTTTGGGTGCTGGAGGAAGCCTGCCTACAACTGGTAGCATGGGCTGGTAATGAGGTCACCAGCAAGCTTTCAATATCCGTTAATGTCAGCGCAAAGCAGTTCAGGCAACCGGATTTCGAAGCCCAGGTGATATCCATCATTAAATCGACCGATGCCAACCCAGACAATCTCAAGCTTGAGCTCACGGAAACCATGCTCGCCGACAACCTGGAGGATATTATCGAGAAGATGTCCGCCCTGAAGAAGATAGGGGTCAGATTCTCTCTAGATGATTTTGGAACCGGCTATTCAAGCCTCTCCTATTTAAAACGCCTGCCGCTTAGCCAATTGAAAATTGATCAGTCGTTCATCCGCAATATATGCAGCGACGCCAATGACGCAGCTATTGCCTGCACCATCATCGCGCTAGGCAAAACTCTGGGCTTGTCTGTAATCGCAGAAGGTGTGGAAACGCCCGCACAAAAGAATTTTTTGAATGAAAATGGCTGCAGCAATTATCAGGGCTATCTTTTCAGCAAGCCGCTGCCCATAGCTGAAGTCAATTTGATGTTGGCTCGTGAGCCTCAGAATACCTAGCAGTTTTGCGGTGCCGGCCAGTAGCCGGATCGGCAGTTACAGGCTGTATCTCCTATCTTGCACGCTGGAAGATTTTTAGCCATAATTCTTCGCATTATGCGGCCAATAATAACCTTATTGATGTCTAGCGATAACCTAAAAAAGCCCCGCATACTCCCTTTTATAAAACCCCATATTTTTTCCAGGCTGTTGCCATGAGCATAAGCAGCCTGATGCAATTTCATGAAAATCCTGTTGTTATTGCATGGTGGCGAGCCCGCTTCGGCAAGATACTCGTATGGCTCACGCCATCAAGGCGCCGCACGGCTCTTGCAGCGGCATCCATTATCATCGGCATAAACATACCACTGGACTACCTGGATGAGGCACAGGGCTTCGCAGTCCCCACGGACGGGCTGGGGGCGGCCTTCATGATTCTTGGGATTTTCGGCGTGCTATGGCTGATTTACCGCGCTGCGGCAGGCTTCGCCAGTTTACCTGCCATCATCCGCCGCCATCCGCAATTGACGCTGCACCTGCTATTCTGGGGCTGCCTGCTGCTACTGTGGGAAACCACCCCCGCCGTCGGCATGTGGCGCGGCGTACTGCTGGGGGTAGCATTTGCCTTCCCTTTCCTTTTATGGCGCTGCGGCTATATGCTGATGGCGGGCCAACATGGCCGCGTAGCCGGCACTCCCTTTCGCGACCACCTTTTTTACTTGCTACCGGCCTTTGGCGGATCCAATACACCATATGGCAAGGGGTTTGAATATTTATCCCGCACAGAAGCCAAAACAGAAGAAGAACTGGCCCGCTCACAGCTTGCCGGTCTCAAGCTCTTTGTCCTATATGGCTGCTGGGTAATCGTGCTTAATATTTTAGAAGGCACTCTATACGGGCCGGGGAACTCGATTACCAATGCGCTGAATGGCCACACAATGATTCCCCGCCTTAGCGCACTCCTCTCGCAAGGCGGTGAGGCACCAATACTGGCATCATGGGCAAGCATTTATTTTGAACTCATACGGCAGGTGCTTCGCCATGCAATTAACGGGCACGCCATCATCGGCATATTGCGGCTGTTTGGGTTCAATGTGTTTCGCAATACCTACAAACCCCTGCTCGCAGAATCGATCGTGGAGTTTTGGAATCGCTACTACTATTACTTCAAAGAACTGCTGGTGAATTTCTTCTTCCTGCCGACATTCACGCAGCTAGGCAGCAGGCTGCGCAAATGGCCGAATTTAAGGTTATTCGCTGCAGTATTCGCGGCGGCATTTATCGGCAATATGTATTACCACATGCTCCAGCACGAAAGCGCACTGGTGAGCGGCGACATTTTCGGGATATTGTACACATTGCGCTCGCGCGCTTTCTATTGCCTGCTCCTGACTATCGGTATTTTTGTATCCATGATGAGGCAGCAGCGTAGAGGTGGTACTAGCGTAGCAGGCGGTAGCACGCGCATGTTCAGGATTTTCGGTGTGTGGACTTTCTTCGGCCTGATTTATATCTGGAACGTAAGAAGTACCACGCCATTCTTCACACGGGTGGATTTCTTTTTCAATCTTTTTGGCCTTGCCTGATTTTTTGGAGAGCCTTTAGACATGCTACTTGATTTGAATATTGGGAACCTCACCGAGCCAGTCAGCGGCCGCAAATGGAGCAATCAGGATATCCATCGCGAAGTGGCGCGACGTATCGCACGATTTCAGCGCCATGGCCTCGTGCGCGGCGATAGGGTATTCCTCCCTTTCGGCAATCGGCTAGAGTTTTTTGTCGAATTGCTGGCCATCTGGCGCCTAGGCGCTTGCGCAATACCCATTGATGCGCGCCTGACACCATTTGAAATCAACACACTCATTACTGCCGCTACGCCGCGCCTGGCGGTCATAGACGAAGCCACCGACCGTGCTATCGCAGAAACGCTGGCCAAAGCCGGGGTCGGCGTCATTGAGACCACTGATACCGGCAACGAAGAGGCCTCTGTCGGATTGAGCAGGCTCGATGATGACGCCCTTATCCTGTTTACGTCCGGCTCAACAGGCGCACCCAAAGGCGTAGTCCATACACATCGCTCATTGCGCGCGCGCTGGATCACTTTACGGAACAATCTCGGCACCAAGGCTTTTGCGCGCACTCTCTGCCTGCTGCCCACGCATTTTGGCCACGGCCTTATTTGCAATTGTTTATTTCCGTGGCTGTCCGGGCAGGACCTTTTTATCACGCCGCCCTTCCGCCCCGAGATCCTTATGCGGCTGGGAACATTGATTGATGAGCATCGCATCACTTTCATGTCGTCCGTACCGGCCGTATGGCGGCTTGCGCTTAAACTGGCCAAGCCACCGCAAGGCGGCACGCTGGAGCGGGTGCATTGTGGGTCGGCGCCGCTCTCTGCCCACGTTTGGGAGGACATCCGGATTTGGACTGGCACACGCCAAGTCTGCAATGCATACGGCATTACTGAAACCGGCAGTTGGGTAGCCGGGCTCAGTAATGCAGACTGTGCTGCCGAAGACGGGCTGATTGGTGAAGGTTGGGGCGCGATAGTCAAGGTATTGCGCACTTCGAATACGAGCGCCCCGCTTCAGCCTGATGCGGAATGCAAACCCGGAGAGGCAGGTTATGTCTGGTTAAACACGCCGGCTCTGATGAAAGGTTACTTCCAGCGTGATGACCTCACTACGCAGGCGGTCATCGATGGGTGGTTTTTAACCGGCGATATCGGCGTTATCAACGAGCAGGGGCAACTGGTACTGCGCGGCCGGGAACGCGATGAGATCAACAAGGGGGGCATGAAGATATACCCTGCAGACGTGGATGCTGTCGTAGAGCGCTTTGAGCATGTCAGTGATGTTTGTACGTTTGCCCTGGATGATGCAATCTACGGGCAATCCGTGGCTATCGCCATTGTCATGTCCAAGGCAGATGATGCCACTGTGCGCGCACTGCATGGCTGGATGTCACAGCATCTTGCCGAGCACAAAATGCCAGGGCGCTGGTGGTTGGTGGATGAGATTCCACGTACCTCGCGCGGGAAGATTAATCGCGATGCGGTCAAGGCCGCATATGCCGACCAGCCCGCGCTCGATTTGGTGCGTATCCTGAATTCGGAGACACACTCGTGAATGACAAAAGGGAAGATCGATTTCACGACATCGTAGGGTTCCTGCGCACTATCCAGAAACCGAACAAACCCATCGAATCTCTGGGCAGGAATGACAATCTGGTGATGACAGGGCTGATTGATTCTCTGGCAATCATCCAGATCGTGGTTCATCTGGAAAACACGTATGGCACCGACTTTGCGTCAAGTGGTATCGACCCGGAGCGCCTGACCACCATAGATAGCATTCTTGACTTGATAGAGGAACATTCATGAGCGGCGCAGATAACTCAGGCATATCCCCGGGCAACAGGCTCAGGCAAGCGATGGCCGATAAGAAAAACATTCTGCCTTTTATCGGAATCTATGATGTGTTCTCGGCCTCCATGGCTGGCCGTCATTTCGACAGCCTGTTTGTCAGCGGTTTCGGGTTCGCTGCCAGTCACTACGGCCTGCCGGACATCGGCTTTATCACATGGACGGACATCGTCGCCTTCGTGCAGCGGCTACGCACGGTCATGCCTAGCCATAACCTGCTCGTCGATATCGACGATGGATATTGCGACCCTGAAGTCGCCTGTCATGTAGTGTCCGTACTCGAAGCCGCTGGCGCCGCGGGCGTAGTGCTTGAAGATCAGAAAAGACCGAGGCGTTGCGGACATTTTGAAGGCAAGCAGATCATGGCGCTTGATGAATACCTGGAAAAATTACGCGCCGTACTGGCGGTGCGCAAGGATATGGTCGTCATTGCACGTACCGACTCTTCTGACCCGGAAGATATAGCGCGCCGGGTGGAAGCCTTTGCATTGGCCGGCGCCGATGCTGTGCTGGTGGATGGGCTGGCCAGTTTGGATACCGTACGTCAATTGTCCAAACGGGTAGATCGCCCCTTCTGTTTTAACCAGATTGCCGGAGGAAAATCACCTGCATGCACCCAGAATGAATTAAGCGATGCTGGCGTATCACTGGTTATTTACAGCACGCCCTGCCTGTTTGCAGCTCAAGCTGCTATTGAAGATGCCATGATTACACTTAAGGCGCGCGATGGAACACTTGCAGGCAGCGTCATTGGTGTGAAGGATTGCACCCGCATCCTGAATGACAATCTGGCTCGCAGGGACAGCAGCACCTAGTTTCGGGCCTTTGCATGCAGCCGGACGTTCAACTCGTCAATCACTTCTGCCCAATCCGCATCCATCAGTATCTCTTCACGTAAAAACGCTGCCTGTGCAGGTGTCCAGAAAGGCGCCTCGGAAAGAGCCAGGCTTGTTGGTATAGGGCTGTGGGTTCGAATGAAACGCTCGACAGCATCCTCATCCTGCGGCAGGCCTAATTGGGCGAACAGATTGCTCAAACTGTGCATTGGCGCTTCCATAATTCCCTCGCTGTACAAATTCATTAGGTTGCATTCTATGACTAAAGTTTAAACCTCAGCTCGTAGGACAACACTGACAGCATTATCTGCTTATTACTTACTTATATTTTCTGGGTATTCCGCGAGAATACTTACACCTCTCAGAACTACTTAACCAGAATATACAAAGCGGGGATAATATGCACAGTATCATGATGAAGGAACAGCTAGTTAAAACGCGTTCACTTAGCGACCTCAATGCCTTGATGAGTAATGATTCCGCAATACTGAACTCAGAGCCTCATTCACCTAGGCTACCTTTGCAGAACGCAATCCTGTCCTCACTTCCAGAAGAGGAGTTGAACCATCTCCTGCCTCATCTTGAGCTGGTACATTTGCCTTACAAGGAAGAACTGCATGAGTATGACGGTAAGGTAAAGCATGTGTATTTCCTGACCAGCGCTGTCGTTTCCATGCTGTATGTGATGGCAGAGGGCGAGATGACCGAGGTCGCCGTCATCGGGCGCGAAGGTGTAGTCGGCATTTCCCACATCATGGGCGAAACGGCCCTCTGCAGCGCCGTGGTTCATTCTGAAGGCTACGGCTACAAGCTCAAGGCTGACGTCTTGAAGGACGCTTTCTCCAAGGGCGGAGAGCTACAACGTGTGCTGCTGCGCTATATGCAGGCATTGTTTTCCCAAATCTCCATCAACTCTGTCAGCAGCCGCCACTATAGCATCGAGCAACAGGTATGCCTGTGGCTGCTAGACAGGCTGGACCGGTTGCCCAGCAATGAGATCAAGGTCACACATGAACTAATCGCGAATATGCTGGGTATACGCCGCGAAAGCGTCACCGAAGCGACCAGAAGGCTACATGGAGAAGGGCTGATCGATACCGCCCGCGGCCACATCAAAGTGATTAACCGGCGCGGCCTGGAAATGCTTTCAAGTGAATGCTATTACACTGCAAAAAAACAATATGATCTTGTTTGCGCTAATTGATTTTATTGTGCGATATCGAACGGATAGGTCGTCTTCTTGTGTTTAAGATTCAAGCTAGTATTTTGATTTTCTCCCCGAGATCAAAATGCTAAGTCATCTCTGACTGTGTTTTATTTTTACCCGCCAAATCCCCTTTGGCGGGTTTTTTCTGCTAGCTCCACCAGAAACGATCAGCCTAAAATGCTTACTATCGGCGAAAGCCCGCACTTAATTAAAAATTACCGGATATCAAAGGTGGCTCATCCATCAATGCAATCTGCTCACGCAGCTCAAGGATACGATCCTGCCAGTAATGCTGAGTGTTAAACCACGGGAATGCTATGGGGAATGCCGGGTCGCTCCATCTGCGAGCAATCCATGCCGCATAGTGAATCAGGCGCAAAGTGCGCAGGCCTTCAATCAGGTGCAGTTCCCTGCTATTAAATTCATAAAAACACTCGTATCCGGCGAGAAAATCATTCATCTGACGCATCATGTCAGTGCGTTCACCAGACAGCATCATCCATATATCCTGAACCGCAGGCCCCATGCGGCTATCGTCAAAATCGACAAAATGCGGGCCGGCATCCGTCCAGAGCACATTTCCCATATGGCAATCGCCATGCAGGCGCAATACCGCTACATCCCCTGCCCGTTCAAAACAGCGCTGCACGCCATCCAGCGCCTGTTTGACCACACCGCGATAAATTTCTTTGAGCTCGGCAGGTATGAAATTGTTACTCAGTAGATATTCGCTTGGTTCTATGCCGAAACTGTCAATATCAATGGCTGGCCGTTGCTCGTAGGTCTGCAGCG
>CAZBSR010000061.1:0-7924 GCA_964494575.1 uncultured Methylophilaceae bacterium
AATAAACCTGCTAGATAGCGCATAGTTAATCTCACGGGTTGGGTTTGAAACCATTCTCGCCGGGGCCCGGCGCTGCAAGGGGTTTGCCGAATATCAGGCTTTGGGGGTTTTCGTCGAGGGAATCAAGCAGTTGGTCAAAGTGGCGCAGGTCATGGTCTGAGCTTTGCAGGAATTGATGCAATCCGGGCAATGTCTCATGGTTCAAAGTGTCGCTGATCTGATTGGTGCTGCGCTCGATTTCCTGCGCCATGCCCTTGAACTCTTTCGCGGTTTCATTGAGTTCGCCTAGCAGGGGCTGCATGCTATCCGCGGTTTTTCGCACACTTTCCATGGTTTGGGAGAATTGTAGCTGGTGCTTGTCGGACATCATGCCGCTGATCTTGTTGGCAGCGGTACTGACTGAAGCCAGCGTGCTGTCGAGCCTGCCAGATGCACGCTCCAGGTTGACCAGTGTTTTGTTGAGCTTTTCAACATCGATATTGTTCAGAATCCTGTTTGCGGACGATGTCATTTCACTGCTGCTTTGCAGCAGCGTCTCGAATTGCGAAATAAGCACAGGGCCTTTCTCAAGCAGGCGGTCAATCATGGAGGGATGCAATGGGATAGAGGCGCCGGCGCTAAGCACGGGCGCGGTGCTATCTGCATTATCAAGGTCGATGTAAGCGAGTCCGGTAACGCCACGGCTACGTATCTGCGCATAGGCCGACTTGTTCAGCTTCAAGGTTTCCGCTACTTCAATACGGATAATGATGGAAGTCTGGTCAGGGTTGAGGTTTATTTTGGTGACTTTGCCTACTTCAACACCGCGAAACTTTACCGATGCTTCTGCGTTCAGGCCGGTGACCGGCAAATTGGAGACAATGATGTACTCGGTCAACGACTGCTTCGCGCCGCTTAGCCACCAGAAAGCAAAAAGCAGGGCGAGCCCGAGCAGCAGGGTAAATAATCCGACAGCAATAGCGTGTGCACGATTTTCCATGAATTATCGAGACCTCTCCAATCGAACTTTAACACCCTGAAAAAAATTGCTTACAAAAGGGTGCTCTACTTTACCCAATTCCGGCAACGAACATGCGGCCACAATATGTTTGTCTGCCAATACCGCAACGCGGTCAGCCAGTGAAACCAGGGTATCAAGATCGTGCGTGACAAATAGCACGGTCAAGCCCAGAGCATGTTTGAGCTGCTTGATAAGCTCTACGAATTTTTCACCGCGATCAGGATCCAGCCCCGATGTCGGTTCGTCCAATACGAGTAGTTCAGGTTCAAGTGCCAGTGCCCTGGCCAGGCCCACACGCTTGATCATCCCGCCGGAGAGTTCGGCCGGCAGAAGATCGCCGTGTTTGGGTTCCAGTTCTACCAGGGACAGCTTGTGCATCACCAGTTTGTATATGGTGAATTCATCAAACTGCTTGAGCTCGCGTAATGGGAAAGCGATATTGTCGAACACGGTAAGCGCCGAAAATAGGGCGCCTTGCTGAAATAGCATGCCGAAGCGGTTCATCAGGCGCTGCTGGTCTTCGCGTTCCATCTTGTGCAGGTTTTCCCCGAACAGCAGAACCTCGCCGCGGTTCGGGGTGGTGAGCCCTACAATATGGCGCAACAAGGTGGTTTTGCCACTGCCAGAACCGCCCACCAGGGCCATTATCTCGCCTTTGTAAACTTTAAGATTGAGGTTTTTGTGCACCACGGTTTTACCAAATTCCGTGCATACATTGCGCACTTCACAGATGGGCGTCTCGGTTTGCAGGTGTTCTTGCGGGATGTTTGTTTCGATGTTGCTCATACGCCCATCCCACGCGTCATAATCGCAAACCATGCATCTATCAGGATGACACTCGTGACCGCTGTTACGACTGAACTGGTGGTGCTGACGCTCAGGCTTTCGGTGTTCGGCTTGATGCGCAAGCCGAAATGGCAGGCCACCAGGGTGACAGTGAAGCCAAACAGCACGCCTTTGATCAGGCTCAGCGTCAGGTTTACCGGCTCGACTACGGCGGGCAAATAATCAAAGAAAAAGCGAAAGCTGATGTCGAGCTGCAGGTTGGCGGAGATCGCGCCGCCAGCCAAGCCCCAGGCGGACGTCCATAACACCAGAAACGGCGCGACAAATGTAAGCCCGAGTACCTTGGGCAGGATGATGCGCAGGATGCGGGAGATACCCATGGTGGTCAGCGCGTCGATTTCTTCTGTTACACGCATCACGCCTATCTGTGCAGTCATTGCCGATCCAGAGCGCCCTGCGATCAGTGTGGCCATGAGGATAGGACCCAGTTCGCGTATGATGCCCAACCCCAGGATGTTCACGATAAAAATATCTGCGCCGAATGCTCTCAATTGATTGGCCATGAGATAGCTCATGGCGATACCGATCATGAAGCCCAGTAGTGCAGTCACCGGCAAGGCCGTTACCCCGCTTTTGTAGATGTTGGCGCTGAATTCGCGCCAGGGAAAATCGCGCGGGTGACGAAATACGTAGGCAATTTCCAGTAACAATAAGCCTAGCAATTGCGCCGCATCGATGAGGTGATCCCTAAAACTTAATACCGCTTCGCCCCACTGGATTAATGGTGCTGACCAGTCGAATTTTTTATGGGCAGTGCTTTTTGTAGCAAGCTGACCAAGCATGTCGAATACAGGCTTATGTTCGGGCTTAAGTGCGATGCGGCTGTCTATCCTGCCATTCCATCCCGCCCACAGGACGGCGGCTCCGGCGGTGTCGAGCTGCTCAACCTGCTGTAGGTCCCACTGGGTGAAAGGGTCGGCAAAGAAAGGGTTTAATAGTTCCTTGAGCTCAGCAAAGTCGTTTTCCAGTGCGCGTAAAGACCATTGGCCCAGAAGGCGCACATGTTGGCGCCCTTGGTTATCCTGATCAATCTGGAAATTTGCTGCGGCCATTCAAACCTTCCTTTGAAATCGATTATACGCAGCGAAATGCTTGCGCGACAACTGAACAGGCACTACGCTTAAGGTTATACCGCATGGTTAAAAGGGATGTTGTAAGACCTTATTGTAAAAAGAATTTTTAAGAATATACCATTGTCATGAAAGGCCGTCTGTATGAAAAGTTACCGTAAGGAACTATGGTTCAATCCACCTACCCGCGTTGCATTTATCAATATCACCCATCAGGTGCAGGAGTGCCTGCAGGAGAGCGGCGTGCGCGAAGGGTTTGCATTGGTGAATGCCATGCATATAACAGCCAGTGTTTTTATCAATGATGATGAGCGCGGCTTGCATCACGATTACACGCAATGGCTGGAGAAACTTGCTCCGCACGAACCGGTCTCCGGCTATCGGCATAACGATACCGGTGAAGACAATGCCGATGCACATATGAAGCGCCAGGTTATGGGGCGGGAGGTGGTAGTGGCGATTACCGAAGGCAGGCTGGATTTCGGTCCCTGGGAACAGATTTTTTACGGGGAATTTGATGGCCGCCGCAAGAAGCGCGTGCTGGTCAAGATTATCGGCGAATGAGCGGCCCGTTGATACAAACAATCACCATACTGTTCGATTAAGATGATGGCATGACCGAAGCGCATATCCCGCCCCTGTTGTTGCAAGGCATCATCTATCTGGGAGCAGCCGTTGTCGCTGTGCCTATTTCACGCCGCATAGGACTGGGCTCGGTGCTGGGGTACCTGCTGGCGGGCATCATTATCGGGCCCTGGGGTCTTGGGCTGATCGGCGAAGTTGAGACCGTACTTCACTTTGCTGAATTCGGCGTGGTCATGATGTTGTTCCTGATCGGGCTGGAGCTGGATCTGGACAAACTCCTGGCTTTACGCCTGCCGATCTTTGGTCTTGGCGGGCTGCAGGTGGTGGCTACCATAAGTGTAGTGGGCTTGCTGGGACTAGCATTCGGCCTGGATTGGCGCTTGGCGCTGGTGGCCGGTATGGGCGTGGCCATGTCATCTACGGCAATTGCTGTAAGAATCCTGAGTGAACGTGGCGTGCTGGGGCAGCCTTCCGGCCGCAGTGCTTTTGCCGTCCTGCTGTTCCAGGATATGGCCGTGATCCCTTTGCTGATATTACTGGCTTTGCTGGTGCCGAGCAGCCATGCTGTGCTGGACTGGCCGGCTATAGGCAGCGCGCTGGCGCTGATAGTAACAATCGTTGTCGGTGGCAATTATCTGTTGCGGCCCGTGCTGCGTTATATCGCTAACACCGGTTTGCGCGAGATATTCATCGCGTTTTCATTGTTCCTGGTAATGGGCGTGGCTCTGCTGATGCAGTTTGTTGGCTTGTCCATGGCATTGGGCGCTTTTATCGCGGGCGTCTTGCTGGCGGATTCGGAATACCGGCAGGAGCTGGAGTTGGATATCGAGCCGTTCAAGGGGCTGCTGCTCGGGTTGTTTTTTATCGCGGTCGGCATGTCGGTCGATCTGGGCCTGGTCTGGACAAAACCGCTATTGGTGCTAGGGCTGGCGGCGGGGCTGGTTATTGTTAAATTCAGCATACTTTATCCACTGGCTCGAATTTTCGGGCAAAGCCGGGCCGATGCATTGCTGTTTGCGCTGGTACTTTCACAGATCGGCGAGTTCGCTTTTGTGCTTTTCAGCGCTGCCTCCCAGCAGGGCGTGCTCGACTTGCAAGTGGCTAACCTGCTGAATGTCGTGGTTGCGCTCTCTATGCTGACAACGCCATTACTGCTGCTATTTTATGGGGTATGGGCTCGGCGTCACCTCAATCAAAAAGCAGCCGGGCATGATGAGTTTGATGTGCAGCGCCCAATCATCATCGCCGGATTCGGGCGGGTCGGCCAGGTGATCACGCGGCTGCTCAATGGTATCGGCGTTCCGCCTACAGTGATTGAATTTGATCCCAACCAGATCGAGTTGGTCAGGCAGTTTGGTTTTAAGGCCTACTATGGGGATATTACCCGGCCGGATGTGCTGGCCGCCGCAGGCATAGCGCAGGCGCGCCTGCTGGTGCTGGCTATCGATAACCCGGAAGATGCCTTGAAAACTGCGCGTTATGTGCAGCAGCATTATCCGCAGGTGCGTATCCTTGCCCGCGCCCGCAATCGTACAAATGCTTTTGATTTTATGGATATGGATATCGATGCGGTGCGCGAGACATTCTTTTCAGCTCTGAGGCTGGGAGAAAAGACCCTGCTGGAATTGGGTTTTGGCCCCATACAGGCTCACCGCGCAGTCAGGCGCTTCCGTAAGCATGACGAGGCACGGCTACGGGAAGCGTATCCGGTACGCCATGATATCAAGCAGTTGGTGGAGCATAGCCATCGCGCGCGCGAAGATCTTGCCAGGCTCCTGAAGCAGGATGAGAGCCTGGGAGGCAGCGTTCGTGCAAGCCGCGAGGAGGAAATCGATCCGCCTGCGGTTGGTAGCACTGCTAGCAGTTAGCCTTGTATATAGCTTGCCAGTTGCTTGATTAAAAGCTCCTGTTCCGCGATGGTCTCCTGCACCAGGTCGCCTATAGACAGTATCCCGATTACCTTGCCGCTTTCTATTACGGGCAGGTGGCGAATACGTTTACCGGACATTAGCGACATACACTCCTCTACGCTTTGCCTGGGTGTAACAGTGATGAGTTTGGATGACATCACTTCTTTTACCGGCGTAGTTCTGGAGGATTTGCCTTTAAGTGCAACTTCGCGCGCGTAATCGCGCTCAGAAAAAATACCGGCAAGATGATCGCCTTCCAGCACCAGCAGTGCGCCAATATGTTTTTCGGCCATGACGACCAAGGCATCATAAACGAGCGTATCCGGCGTAACTGAAATAATGCCTGAGCCTTTATTGCTCAGTAATTGGTTTATGGTTTTCATGATCCTCTCCTCGGTTTTTGTTTTTGGACTTATAGGGAAAATATACACCTTTCTCACTTATCTCCAAACCTGCAGGACTTGACATAGTTAGCTAGCTAACTATAATGTACCTAACTATGTTGCAGCTTAGAGATCTACCTACCACTGAAACCCTGGGCAAATTCGCACAGCGATATCCGCAAGCGGATATCAGCGCGATCTCGGCCTTTTTGCATTTGCTCAGCGTGGCGACTTCGCTGTCCACGGCTCTGGATCAGTGCCTCAGTCGTCATGGGTTACTACAAGGCAGGTGGTGGGTGCTCATTTTGCTGATGCGCGAAGAGACTTTTATTTCTACTCCTTCTCTTCTTGCCGATAAGGCCGGTGTGAGCCGGGCAACGATGACTGGTCTGCTGGATGGGCTGGAGCGGGATGGGTTGGTTGAGCGGGTATTCGCTACTGAAGACCGCCGCAGTATTTCTATCAAGCTTACCGCGGCCGGCCAAACCAGACTGGATCAGGTCATGCCGGACTATTACAGCCGCTTGCGGGAGTGCATGGCAGGCTTGGACGAAGCCGGCCGCCAGCAATTACAGCAGATACTCACGCTGATTAATGCAGGGATCAATGCTTTTTCAGACGTATGAGAATTTGCTTTCAGAGATAGATAGCCATTTAATTTTTAATGTTAAGGAGTCAATATGCAAACCGCAAACCAAACTAATGAAACAATCAAAAGCACATTGCTGGCGCTGAATGAACGCTGGGACGCTGCATTTAATTCCCAACAGCCGGCACTGCTGGCCTCGTTGTATGACGCCGGCGCCACAGTAATGCCGGCAGGTGCCGCGCAAGTCTCAGGCAGCAGTGCTGTCCAGGACTTTTGGAGCAATACGCTTGCGCAGGGAGTGGTAGACCACAAGATCGAATTGATCGAGGTCGGTTTCGATGGCAATCTGGCATTCCAGCGTGGTTTATGGAGTGCGGCGGCGGTGAATGCCGAAGGCCAGCGCCAGACTTTCAGCGGAAACCTGCACCTGCTTTATCGTCAGCAGCAAGACGGCAGCTGGAAGGCTTTGACCCATATCTGGAACTGATAGCTTCCCGCATCTGACACAATCTGCCATGTCATCACCATCCAATACCGTTTATGTATCCAGTACAGTCCGGGCCTTTCTGGCCTTGCTGCTGTTAGCAGTCCTCTGGGGTTACAACTGGGTGGTGATGAAATACGCGCTTCAATATGCCGGAGCCTTCCAGTTTGGTGCGCTACGGACATTTCTGGGTGCGGTCTGCCTGATGCTATTGCTGCTGGTAATGCGCAAGCCCCTCCGGCCGCAGGAAGTGCCGACCCTTATCGTCCTTGGCTTGCTACAGACCTGCGGGTTTACCGGCCTCATTATTTGGGCGCTGGTTGAAGGCGGTGCCGGCAAGACGGCGGTGCTGTGCTACACCATGCCTTTCTGGGTAATGCTTCTGGCGTGGCCCTTGCTCGGCGAAAAGATACGCGGCGCTCAATGGCTCGCAGTTTTATTTTCCATCATGGGGCTGTTATTCATCCTGGACCCGCTGCACCTGGGAGCGGATCTGTTCAGCATGATACTGGCCATACTCGGCGGGGTGTTCTGGGCGTTGGCCGTGATTGTCGCCAAAAAACTGCATCAGCGTAAGCCCGATCTCGACCTGCTCTCGCTTACTGCCTGGCAGATGTTGTTTGGCTCTTTACCGCTGGTTGCAGTAGCTTTCCTGATTCCCGCAGAGCCTATTCAATGGACAGCTACATTCATTGCTGCCGTCATATTCAACGCAGTATTCTGTAATGCACTGGCCTGGCTGTTATGGCTATATGCCTTGCAGCGTATGACTGCCGGAGTTGCCAGTATGACGTCGATGCTGGCTCCTGTAATCGGGGTGCTGGCCGCATGGTGGCAATTAGGCGAGGAGCCCGGCATCTATGAAGGTATAGGGATGGTTCTGATTGCCCTTGCCCTGGTGGTCATATCTATTATCAGCATACGCAAACGTTCGGATATCGAGCCCGCAATGGGCCAGGATTAGTCTTTTCTACTGCTTTGGTCGACTGCTTGGCGGTGCACCGCCTATGATAGAATTCCAGAAGTTTTCAGATACTAAGGGTTCTAGAAATGGCAG
>CAZBSR010000062.1:0-7860 GCA_964494575.1 uncultured Methylophilaceae bacterium
ATGCCGGCTGGGACTTGCGCGATGTTACCCAGACAAAATTCGAGGCCGATAAAGTAAAGTCGAATTTCTTTTCCGAGGCGAACTGGCAATCGCTGATCAGGCCTGAGTTGCTGAATGTGCTGTTGGTCGTTCCGGAAAAAATGTCGGCATGGAACCTTTATTACTACATCTCCCATTTGAGCGAGAACAAGCAGAAAACTTCACGCCAGCAGATAGCGCTATGGTCCAAAATGATCTATCCACTGGCCTCCATGGTGATGATTGTGCTGGCGCTGCCATTCGGCTTCCTGCAACAGCGCTCCGGAGGGGCAAGTGCCAAGATATTTGCCGGGATCATGCTGGGCATCATCTACCAGGTGCTTAACAGGGTATTTGTGCATCTAGGGCTGCTGAATGACTGGTCAGCCTTATTCAGCGCAGTGGTTCCCACCATCCTATTCCTGCTGGCAGGGATGTTCATGCTGTTCTGGGTGGAACGCCGCTAGCAGTCAGGCGACCAGTATCAGCCGGCTGCCGGCCAAACGATCGTGCAGATACAAACCTTCACGATCAAACAAGGCCCATAAAAACCCTGCGCCAAAAAAAACACTCGCGAAAATATAGCGCTTGACAGCTTGAGTGCGGCTTATCGGCTTGCCGTCATGATCGACAATACGCATGCGCCAGGTTTGCATGGCCAAAGTCTGCCCGCCATGCTGCCAGCTCCAGATAAAGTAAATCGCCGCGACCAGCCATAGGTATATCTGCAGAAAATAGCGTTTCGGCGCATGGGTCGCATCACCGAATATTGCAATAAACAGCAAGGTCGCCAGCAGCCAGATGGCAATCAACAGCAGGCTATCGTAAAGCAGTCCGGCCAAACGCCGAAAAAACCCGGGCAGAGTCACTGGATTATCTTCAATGCTGGAAATGTTCTTCGGGTGGCGGGCTAGTTGCCCAGATCGTCAGTAGCATCCAGACCGGGATTGTCGCGCCTCAAAGTTTCACGGCGAGTCTCAGGCAAACTTTGGTACTCGCTCCATTTTTTGCGCAATTCCTGTTTTTTTGCCTCCGGTAATGTCTCAAACTGTTGATGCCGCTTGCGGGCATTTTCCCGTTCAAATGGCGTCATGCGACTCCAGCGCTGAAGGCGGCTCTGGACACGCTCCTGCTGCTGCGAATTCATTTTTGGATAATCGCGCGCAATATCCAGCATTTTTTCCCGCTGCCATGGCCGCAAGGTATCCCATTCGCCGGCCAGCGGGCTTAACACCTTACGCTGATTATCATCCAATTGAGCCCATTTAGGCCCGGGTGAGCTGGTATCTTCGGCATGCGCGGTTTGTGTTATTAATGCGGCGAATAAAATCAGTGCTGCGAAGTATGCTCTAACCATGTATTAAATCCCCTATCCAGAAAAGCCTCAGGCGGCAGTTCGGAGCCCAGCAAAAAGGCATCGCCCTGTTCAACCATCTCCTGCCTTGAAATTTGCTCTGTCACCATAAATGCAACGAGCGCCACGCTGCATACCATTGCGGTAGAAGCCAGGGCACGGTGATTATGTATATAGTCATTGAGCAGGTGCAGGATATGATGGCCGGCATGATCAGCGGACTTCGCTCGCGCCGAGAAAACAGCCACGGCCCGCTTGCGGGCAGTAGCCAATTTGGCGACGATTTGCGCGTCTAGCTGCGTCACGCTCTCATCCAGATAGCTGACGATTTCTTTTGCCGTATCCTTTTCCTGTTTCATTTCAGAATCCTGTCTCATGACTTTTATTTGGCTTTGGCCATTATTATTTTCTGAGCGCCAGTTTGGAAAATCCATGCTTTTCCAACGTTAACGCCAATGCACGAACGGCCCTTGAGCAGTGCGTTTTGACACTACCCTGGGAACACCCCATGGAAGTAGCTGTTTCAGCCACATCCATATCCTCCCAGTAACGCAGAATGAAGGCTTCTCGTTGACGCGCGGGCAGCTTCTTCAATGCTTCTTCGATTATAGCAATGGTTTGTTTACGCTCAAGCTGCGCTTGCGGTTCATCGCTATCATCCTGATCATCTGCTGCCAGCGTTTCCAGCGGGTCATACTCATCGTCACCATCATGCCCTGCCCCGAGGGAGGATAGTAATGTTGTCCACGCATTGCGTACTTTCTGCCGACGCCAGTAATCCTTGGTAGTGTTCTGCAAAATGCGCTGGAACAACATGGGATATTCCGTGACCGGGCGATCAGGGTATTTCTCGGCCAGCTTGAGCATGGCATCCTGCACAATATCCAGCGCAGCATGATCGTCACGCACCGCATAGGCGGTCTGCTTAAAAGCGCGACGCTCTATCTGGGCGAAAAAATCTGACAGTTCTTGTGCTGTGGCCATGCTGAGTAATAATGAATGAGATAAATTGATGTTGATTGATAAGTTATGGCTACAGTAACTAAAGCCAGCCGTTCCCAGCTTTGGAAAAGTATATCAGGTTTGAATTTTGTTCTGGACTTGAGATTCGCTACAATCAGTTTAATGTTCATAGCGCCTGCGCCTCGCGCATGCAAACTTGCCGGCGCTCGAATCACACAGGGGAATTTAAATGGTAAAAATCATACTGCTGGCCCTCGCCATCTGGCTGGTAATTACTGTTCTCAGAAATTATCGGAAAAACCTGGAAGCTTCTTCAGGCATCACACCGAAACCTGTAGATAAATCTGAAAGTGCGTCAGAAAGTATGGTGCAGTGTGCCCATTGCGGCGTACACCTCCCTACCAGCGACAGCTTTCTGGTAGACGGCAAATACTACTGCTGCGAAGCCCATATCAGCGCAGCCAAAACGCATTCGCCCGGTCAATGATCGCAACAGCCGACCATCGCGCCGACAAGCCGGAAAACAGCCCTTACTGGCGGTTATTGGGCTTCTCTAATTTTTATCGCTTTGTCATCGCCTGCGCGCTGGTTGCCTATTATTTCTTTTGGCGCGACCGCGAACTATGGGATAACTACAACAACGTCCTGTACCTGAAAATTTCACTCGCTTACCTGGGCGCGAGCCTCGCAGCTGCTTCCCTCAGCTGGCTCAAGCGCTTCCGGTTCGACCACCAGCTCACCTTGCTGACTATCACCGATATCAGTTTTATTGTGGCCTTGATCTATGCTGCAGGGGGGTTGAGAAGCGGCTTGGGACTATTGCTGGTCGTCTCAATCGCTTCAGCAAGCCTGATCAGCCAAGGCCGGCTGGCATTATTCTATGCCGCCCTCGCCAGTATTGCCTTGTTGCTGGAGCAATCCTACCAGCTGATTACATGGGATACTAATTACGCCGATTACACGCATGCAGCCATGCTGAGCTTGAGCTGTTTCGCCACAGCATGGGTGGGGCATAGCCTTGCCAAGCGCATGCTGCAAAGCGAGGCCCTGGCTTCCCAGCGTGGAATAGACCTGGAGAATCTTGCGCAAATCAATGCGCTCATCATTCAGGAGATGAAAGATGGCGTGCTGGTGGTGGATAACGACTTCAAGCTGCGCCACCATAACTTCCAGGCAGAAGGCCTGCTGGGAAACCGTGAGCATGCATGGAACGCCATGGCGCTGAAAAATGCCTCCCCGGAGCTGGCTGAGTTAATGCACAACTGGATCGATGAAGGCGAGGACGAGGCCAATACAAATGGTGTTAAAGCCAACCCTATCAAGCTCAGTATCGAAGAGCGTGAGCTGAGTATTCGCTTCATGCCTGTTGGTATGGATCGCAGGCAAGGCGCGGTCATTTTCATTGAAGACTGGAGCCAGATGCAGTCGCAGGCGCAGCAGCAGAAACTTGCGGCTCTGGGGAAATTGACAGCCAATATCGCACATGAGATTCGCAATCCGCTAAGTGCGATTAGCCACGCCAACCAGCTATTGCAGGAAGATAACCAGTTCGACCCGGCATCCCGGCGCATGCTACAAATTATCGAAGACAACGTACAGCGCATGGATCAGATAGTACATGACGTGCTTGAACTAAATCGGCGCGACCGTACCCATCAGGAAGTCGTCGTCCTGCAAGACTTCCTGCTCGAATTTCATAACCAGTTCTGCCAGGTTGAAAAAATCCCGCCCGCAGGTTTTGAATTGAACCTGGCCGGGCGTGAGGAGCAGATCATGTTCGACCGGCGTCATTTGAACCAGATCCTGTGGAATCTATGCCGGAACGGCTGGCGCCACAGCAAGCAGAAAAAAGCCAGCCTGACATTGTCATTGCACATCCCCAATAATGCCCAGGCTGTGCGCATGGAGATTACCGACGATGGGCCCGGCGTCTCGCCGGAGGCGATGCAGCATCTTTTTGAGCCGTTTTTCACTACAGAATCTACCGGTAGCGGACTCGGCCTGTATATTGCCCGCGAATTATGTGAGGCCAATGGCGGAAGTATCAAATATGCACCCAATAAAAATGGCAGCCAGTTCATCGTTTACCTGAAAAGGCGCAAATCGAAATGACACAAAACCCGACCTGCCTGGTTGTAGATGATGAGACCGATATTCGCGAATTATTGGTGCTTACCCTGGAGCGCATGGGGATTAATGCAGACAGCGCGAACAATGTGGAGGATGCCCGGCATATGCTGGCACGGCACAGCTACTCCCTCTGCCTCACCGACATGCGCCTGCCGGACGGCAATGGCCTGGATCTGGTGAAACATATAGGCCAGCACTACACTGGCCTGCCGGTGGCCGTCATCACCGCTTTCGGCAGTGCCGAAAATGCCGTCTCGGCATTAAAGGCAGGCGCCTTTGATTATTTGACCAAACCCATTTCGCTGAAGCAATTACGGCCTCTGGTGGAGTCGGCGCTTAAACTTTCCGACACTGAAACCCCGGCTCCAGGCAGCCTGAATATGATCGGGGAATCGACTCCCATCATGCAGGTGCGCAGCATGATAGAGAAACTGGCACGCAGCCAGGCCCCCGTCTATATCAGTGGGGAATCGGGTAGCGGCAAGGAGCTGGCAGCCCGTCTTATCCATGCCAACAGCTCGCGCCGCGACGGGGCATTTATCGCCGTCAACTGCGGCGCCATTTCCGAAAACCTGATGGAAAGCGAGTTTTTTGGCTATAAAAAAGGCGCTTTTACCGGTGCCAACCAGGATAAGGTCGGCATGTTCCACGCGGCAAACGGTGGAACGCTTTTCCTGGACGAAGTAGCCGATTTGCCGCTCGCCATGCAGGTCAAGCTATTACGCGCCATCCAGGAGAAAAAGGTCCGAATGGTGGGCGGCACCCAGGAAGAAAGCGTGGATGTGCGCATCATCAGCGCCACGCACCGCGACCTTTCCAAAATGATGGATAGCGGTGACTTCCGACAGGACTTGTATTATCGATTGAATGTCATCGAGCTGAAAATGCCCTCTTTGAGGGAAAGGCCGGCAGATATTCCATTACTGGCAAAAAGCCTGTTGGCAAAACAATGCCGGGAACAGGGCAACGTGGTGCCGGTGCTGGAACGTGATGCAGAAACATTGCTGGTTCAGCATAGCTTCCCTGGAAACGTACGCGAACTGGAAAATGTGCTGGAGCGTGCATTGGCGCTTTGCGATGGCACGACCATCAGGGCCGAGGATCTTTTATTGAAAGAGGGGCAGAAAGCTGCACCGGCCCCTATTGAGGCTCAAGGCCTGGCACTACCGGAATACCTGGAGGATATCGAAAAGAAAGTCATCATGGATGCCCTGGAAAAAACCCGGCACAACAAAACAGCCGCAGCCAAGCTGCTGGGGATGAGCTTCCGCGCGCTACGCTATCGCTTGTCCAAACTGGGCCTGGGCAAGGACGACGACTAACTTCTTTTTGTATTCAATAAAGAAACCTAAATAAGCACGATCGCCAGGTAGGTCAGGTACATCGCACCATTCACCCACACATGCCAAACCCGAAGCTGTCCGCGAGAAATAAGGATACGCAGCCAGACAGCCGCTATCAGGGTAATGGCCACGCCAGCCAGCACTTCCGTGCGTGGAGCCCACGGCGTTAGCATGATGCCGATGGCCGGCAGCAGGCTGCCTTGAAACACCAGCGCGCCGGTGATATTACCGAATGCAAGTGTGTCCTTGCCCCTGCGTATCCACAGGATGCTATTCACTTTTTCCGGCAACTCTGTGGCAATCGGGATAATCAGCAGAGACAGCAGCAATGTTGATATACCCAGCAGTTCCGCCCCCTCCTGCACTCCTGAAATAAAACCCTTGGCACCCGCGATCAGCAGCGCCAGCCCGAGGAAAAGCTGTACAACGATGACGACCATATTGTTCGGCAGGCCCAAGCGACAGATATACATCTTGCTTTGTGCGGCCGTGGCGTGGCCCGATTCAACCAGCGACTTCGATGCACGTATGGTAAGCATGATATAAACAATGTAAATCAAGACCATGCAGGAGCCGATTAGATAACGCACTATCGAAGCCTCATGGGGTATAAACATGGCGATAGTAGCGAAACCGAAAGCCACGATAAAAAAGTTCAAGTCACGCACCAGGCCGGTTCTTTCCGGACGGAAATGACCTTGCGAACCGCGCCGCTTCAGTACCGCAAATGCGAGCAGAGAAATCGAGAGTGTAGCCAGCATCAAGGGTGCGCCCAGAATGGCCCCGACACCAATTTCATGATTGGTCTGCACATTACTGGTGCCAGCCAGCAGCGCGAGCAGTGGCACGGAAGTTTCCGGCAATGCCGTGCCCACGGCAGCGAACAGTGAGCCGGTCACTCCCTCGGAAATACCCAGTTTTTCACCTAAATGTTCCAGTGCATTGGTAAACACTTCGGCAGCGATTAGAATCACTACCAGCATAAGTAAGAGCGTGAGAAAAACCATGGATTTGCCTAGAAATGAGTGTGTAGAGGGAGCAGCATGAATTTTATCGGAGTTTTACCGCTTGTGGCGAGTTAAGGCATGAATAACATAAAAATCGGCCCTTCTGGAATTGCGGCAGGAGCGCACTTCGTCGCATCACCGAATCAAGACGCCCGCCCGGAAAACAGCCGGATCAGCATGGTGGTCATCCACAACATCAGCCTGCCGCCTGGACAGTACGGTGGCAATGCGGTGCTCGAATTATTCACCAACACCCTCGACCCCGACGCACATCCTTATTATTCCGGAATCCATCAACTCAGGGTTTCATCACATTTTTTTATCCGCCGCGATGGTGCCCTGATGCAATTCGTCAGCTGCAATCAGCGCGCCTGGCATGCCGGCGAATCGAGTTGGCAGGGACGTAGCCGCTGCAATGATTTTTCAATCGGAATCGAACTGGAAGGCAGCGATGACGACCCCTTCGAGTCGGCGCAATATGCAACGCTCGATGTTTTGCTCGGCGCACTCAGGGGAGCCTACCCTATCACTGATATTGTCGGCCACTCTGATATCGCTCCCGGCCGAAAGACAGACCCCGGTCCCTGTTTTGACTGGTCGCTGGTTTCTCGCCCCGGCTAAACCGGCGGCTTTTGGCCAATCAGCTTTTGCACCACCAGGCTGCCCACCAGATCGCCCTCCACATTCACGGCAGTACGCACGGTATCGAGCAAGCGATCGATCGGCAGCAGTATGGCAATGGCCTCCGCAGGCAACCCCACCGACTGGAGCACCATAACCATAGTGACCATGCCCGCACTGGGAATACCCGGCGCCCCCATGGAAGCGATCATCGCGGTGAAGAAAACGACCATCTGCTGCGTCAGGTTCAAATCTATGCCCACCAGGTTTGCCACAAATAACGCAGCCGTGGCCTCATAAAGCGCTGTGCCATCCATATTGATAGTGGCGCCCAAAGGGACGACAAAGCCAGCCACATCGCGACGCACATGCAGGTTATGTTCTACACAGCGCAGGGTCACCGGGATGGTGGCGGAGCTTGAAC
>CAZBSR010000063.1:0-7662 GCA_964494575.1 uncultured Methylophilaceae bacterium
ATGGCGAGTCTCTCTCCGTGATTTTCCACATCCACAAGCCGCTGACCTGCGGTGATGCGTTGGCGGCCGGTCGATGGGCCAGCAAACAATCACCGTGTGCCAGCTAACTTGAGGAGGTGTCGACGTGACCGGTAAGTCCACCACTTTGCGAGCAGTGAAGCCCGGGGAATCGTCCACACCGAAGACACCGAAGTCGGTCTCGCAGGCCGCGAAGTCCGGCACGCCGCGCGAGTTGTTGGTGGCGATGCGGGATCGGATCGCGGACACGGTGACTCAACCGAATTGCGCGGCCCGGGATTTGGCTGCGTTGACGAAGCGGCTGCAGGACATCGTGCATGACATCGATGCGATCGATGCGCGTGACGACGCCGACCTGGCCGCCCGGGTGCAAGAGCTTGAGTTCGCGCTCAAGGGTTTAGCTCCCGACCATCCGCTATTGGCCGGCGCAGAGGCAGATGACGACAAGTACGACCCCGCGCAGGTCTGAGACGCTTCCGAAGCTGTCGGATGCCGCGCGGCATGTGGTGATCCCGGAGGGGATCGTGTCGTCGGTGTATCCGCGGGTTCGCCGGCGGTTGGCTGAGGTCGGTGTCCAGTTCGATCCGTGGCAGCAGGGCTTTTCGACTATCACGTTGGGTTGTCGTGAGGACGGGAAGTATGCGGCAACGGTCGGTGGTGTTGTGGCGTCGATCCCTCGTCAGGTGGGCAAGACGTTCACTGTTGGCAACATCCTGATCGGGTTGTGCCTAGAGTTCCCCGGCTTGAAGGCTGTGTGGACTTCGCATCATCTGCGGACGACGACGAACACGTTCAGGTCGTTCCAGTCGATGGTGAAGCGCAAGGCTATCGCGGCGCATCTGGAGCCGAACCGTTCGAACGGTATCCGTGAGGCGAACGGCGAGCAGGAGATTCGGTTCCGCAACGGGTCGATCATCATGTTCGGTGCGCGAGCTCAAGGGTTCGGCCGCGGCATGGATGAGATCGATGTCGAGGTGTTCGACGAGGCGCAGATTCTCGGGCTCAAGGCGCTTGAGGATATGGTGCCGGCGACGAACCAGGCGCGGCATCCCCACGGCGCGCTGATCTTCTTCCTCGGCACCCCGCCGCGGCCGACCGATGACGGTGAGGCTTTTACCGCCAAACGCAACAAGGCGTTGAAGGGCAAGCCCGCCGGCGAGGTTGTGATGACTCGCGGCGATCAGGTGTACGTCGAGTTCAGCGCCGATCCCGGCACTGAGCCTGATGATGAAGAGCAGTACCCGATCATGAATCCGTCGTTCCCGCATCGGACTCCGATTGAGTCGATGCAGCGGATGCGGGAGAACATTCCGGATGACGATGCGTGGAACCGTGAGGCGCGTGGCATTTGGCCGGATGCTGGCGGTGGTCTGATCACGGCCGAGGTGTGGGCTGGTCTGGTCGACAAGGACTCTGAGCCGGTCGATCCGGTGGCGTTCGGTGTTTATGTGAACAAGGACCGGACGCGGGCGGCGATCGGTGTGGCGGCGTACCGGTCCGATGGCCTGGTGCATGTCGGGATTGTGCCGGCGGCGCATGGGAAACCGGATGAGTCGTTGCCGGGGACGAGTTGGATACCGGCCCGGGTGAAAGAGCTTGCGGATCGTTGGGGTCCGTGCGCGGTGGTGATTGATGCGCAGAACTCGGCAGCGTCGCTGATCACTGCGATTGAAGAGCTGGGCGTGCTCGTGACGAAGACGGGCGCGTCGGATATGGCGAATGCGTGCGGCAGTTTCTACGACTTCGCGGTGGGGGCTGAGCTCGGCCCTGACGGGAAGCTGGGGAAGCTGCGGCATCAAGGATCTTCAGCGCTCACAGCATCAGTGACCGCGGCGAAGCGTCGTGACCTGATGGACAAGTTTGCGTGGGACCGCAAGGACCCCGGTAGTGACATCACTCAATTGGTTGCCGTGACGTTGGCCCTGCATGGGCTGATTGAGCACGGTCGACCGCAGACGACGGAAGTGTGGGGGTTCTTCAGTTGACACCTATGCGGGTAGTGCTGGCGGTCGCGATCCTTGGGGCGGCGTTGATCGTCGCCGGGGTTGCGGTGCTGGCCGGCCCCGGGTGGGCGTTGATCACGGGCGGGGTCTCCCTCATCGCGGGTGCCGGGGTGCTGCTGCATGACGATGGGAAGACTGTCCCGTGAGGCTGATTGACCGCCTGGGCGGCAAGCGCATGCCCGCGCGGATGACGATCGACGAGTACGTGCAGAAGTTGAACCAGGTCGCGTTCAACGGGTTCTCATACTCCGATGCCGGGATGCAGCAGACCCTTGTCGGCACTTCCACGGAGCGTCCGTCGAATAGTTTCGAGGGGCTCGGAAGTCAGGCGTACAAGTCCAACGGAGTTGTCTTCGCCTGCATGCTGGTTCGCCAACTGGTGTTCTCGAGCATCCGGTTCCAGTTTCAGCAGTTCCTCAAGGGCTCTCCCTCGGACACGTTCGGCGACAATACGTTGCGGGTGCTGGAGCAGCCGTGGCCCGGCGGAACCACGCAGGATCTTCTGACGCGGATGATCCAGGACGCCGATCTGGCAGGGAATAGCTACTGGGTTAGGCAAGATGACGAGCTGGTGCGTCTGCGGCCAGACTGGGTGCAGATCGTCGGCGCCCCACGCCGTATGGGCGAAACCGACTCTGGGCGTGGTGACGGCCAGGTCGGCTGGGTGAAGAAGGGCTACCTGTACACAGAGGGCGGCTCCTATCCGGGCAACTCGAACAAGGCTGTGGCGTTCACCGTTGACGAGGTCGCACACTTCGCGCCCATCCCAGATCCGCTCGCCGTGTTCTCGGGAATGTCTTGGCTGACACCGATTCTCCGGGAGATTCAGAACGACCATTCGATGACCCGCCATCAGCGGCGATTCTTCGACAACGCTGCGACACCGAACATGGTGATCCGCCACTTCCCTGGAGCGCCGGGCATTGCTGGCGCCACGCAGGATGGCGTGAAGAAGTGGGTTGAAGAGTTCGAGTCGAAGTTCGCCGGTGTTGAGAATGCAGGCAAGACGCTGCAGCTCTACCCGGGTGCTGATGTGACCGTGGTGGGGTCGAACCTGAAAGAGATCGACTTCAAAGAGATTCGGGGCGGTGGGGAGACCCGCATCGCCGCGGCCGCGGGCGTACCGCCGGTGATCGTCGGGTTGTCCGAGGGTTTGGCGGCCGCCACCTACTCGAACTATGGGCAGGCGCGGCGCCGGTTCGCGGATGGCACCGTGCACCCGTTGTGGCAGAACGCAGCCGGTTCGATGCAGCGCATTGTTCCGCCCCCGGGTGATTCGTCTCGACTCTGGTACGACGCCTCCGATGTGCCGTTCCTGCGTGAGGATGAGGCGGACGCCGCCAATATCGCTGCCGTGCGGGCATCAACCGTGAACACGTACGTTGCCGCGGGGTTCACCCCTGAATCAGCGGTCAAGGCAGTCGATTCCGGTGACATGAACCTGCTTGAGCATTCCGGTCTAGTGAGCGTGCAGCTACTCCCTCCTGGGACGCCGACGAAAGCGGCTGGAAGCGAGACCAACAACAACCCGCCGCTCAAGCTCTTAAGGAGGAACGATGACGGCTCCACTAGCCTCGAAGACGCCCCCGCGTGATGACGTTTGTCGGTCGGTGCCGTTCACTCTCACCCGGGACGGTGAGAGCGACGGAGACGGCCTGACGTTCGAGGGCTACGGCGCGGTGTTCAACTCGCCCACCCGAATCGACTCGTGGGAGGGCACCTTCGACGAGCAGATCGCCCCGGGCGCGTTCCGGAAGTCCCTGCGGGAGCGGACACCCAAGTTTCAGTTCGACCATGGGCACCACTCGTTGATTGGGAGCATTCCGATCGGCACCATCGTGGACATCCATGAGGACGACCGCGGCCTGTACGTGTCGGCCCGCCTTGGGCAGCACATCCTCATCGACCTCATCCGCGAAGCGATCTCTACCGGCGCGATCGACGGGATGTCGTTCCGCTTCTCCGTCGTACGCGACGAGTGGCAGGACAAGAACGGCAAGACCATCAAGACCGACGACGAGCTGCGCCGCCTGCTGTACGGCGAGGAACCCGAACGGCTTCCACTGCTGCGCACCCTCAAAGAGGTGAAGATCGCCGAGGTGGGCCCCGTTGTGTGGCCGGCCTACTCCGACACCACCGCGAGTGTGCGGTCCGCCGACGACCAGGTTGTCCTGTTCCGATCGCGGCTGAACGAACCCGAGCAGCGCCGCCTGCTCGCAGAGATGTTGCTGCGTGCTGACGCAGTAGACACCCCCGCTGAGGGGGATTCGTCCGACGACGAGCCGCAAGACACCCCGGATGGGGCCGTTGAGCACTCGGGTGAGGACAACGATTCGCCGCGATCCACCGACCCGGCCGGAGAGCACGAATCGGAACCCGCAACCGAAGCCCCGCCGACCGATGAGGTCGACGCAGGGCTGGCGGCCGCCAACGAGCGGCTGTTCGCTGATGCGCTGGCCGAGGTTCGGAACGCGCGGGAATCAACACCACCCCTATCTGAAAGGTGACTGAAGTGCCCGATTACACGCACAAGCAGGCCGTCGACCGTGAGAAGAACATCCAGGACGAACTGGAGCGGCTGAAGGCCAAGACCGACAAGTCGGTCGAGGATCACGCCGCGGTGCCGCGGCTGCTCGCCGAGTTCCGCGAGGTGCACCAGCACCGCCTGGATCTGGAGCACGACATGGCCCTGGCTGAGATCCGTTCCGCCACCGGCCCCGCCGACGCGCCTGCCGGTGAGCAGCGCGTCGAGGTTGTTGACCAGAAGCGCAGCGGCCCGGAGTTCATCTCCGGCAAGTACCGCAACCCGTGGGATCTCTCCGAGGTTCGCTACGGTCGCGGCACCAGCTCGGAAATGCGGGCCCGCGCGCTCGATGCTGTTGAGCGCATGGAGTTCGCCGACGACAAGGTCCGCGAAGCCTCCACCCGGTACGTCGAACGCGACGGCAGCGGCAAGGCGACCGACCTGGTGCTGGCCACCACCTCCCCGGAGTACGGGCAGGCGTTCATCAAGCTCATCCGCTCGCAGGGCCAGTACGCGGCCCTCACTGCAGATGAGATCGGCGCAGTGCAGCGTGCAAACTCGCTGACCGACGCCAACGGTGGCTTCCTGGTGCCCTTCCAGCTCGATCCGAACGTGATCCTGACCGCCAACGGTTCCGTGAACCAGGTGCGGCAGATCGCCCGCGTCGTCACTGCCACCGGTGACGTGTGGAACGGTGTCTCCTCGGCCGGCGTGACTGGCTCGTGGGACAGTGAGGCCGAAGAGGTGTCCGACGACGCCCCGTCGTTCGCGCAGCCCAGCATCCCGGTGCACAAGCTGCAGATCTTCGTGCCGCTGTCGCATGAGGTGCAGATGGACGCCGATGGTCTAGCCAGCGAGATCGCACAGATGATCGCGTTCGAGAAGGACGTGAAGGAGTCGACGGCGTTCGTCACCGGCTCCGGTTCGGGTCAGCCCACCGGCATCATCACCGCCCTCACCGGCGGCTCCTCGGTGGTGACCAGCGCGGCCAACGACACGTTCGCCGTGGGTGACGTGCTGGCGCTGGATTCGGCCCTGCCGCAGCGGTACGCCGCGAACGCATCGTGGCTGGCGCATCGTGGCATCTACAACGCCATCCGCAAGTTCGACACGAACGGTGGCTCGGCGCTGTGGGGTTACCTCGCAGAGGGCCGCAAGTCCGAGCTGCTCGGCCGCCCGGACTACATCTCGGAAGCGATGGCCAGTGCCGTCGCGGACGCGGCGCAGATCCTGCTGTTCGGCGACTTCCAGAACTACGTCATCGCCGACCGGTTGGGCACCACCATGTCCTACATCCCGCACCTCTTCGGTGCGAACGGTCGGCCCACCGGGCAGGCCGGCTGGCACGCCTGGGCGCGTGTCGGTGCCGACTCGGTGAACGATGCCGCGTTCCGCCTGCTGAAGGTTCAGTAGTCCGACCCAATGGTGAAGTGCCCGGCGTTCCCCGCCGGGCACTTCCCTTGGAACGATCGAGAGGAGCCCGGCGATGAGCTACCGGTGCATCAACGCTTTCCAGTTTGGTGAGCTGACCTACCCGGGTGGTTGCGAGGTCGACGACAACGATCCGATTCTGCAGTCACACAAGACGTTCTTCGTGCAGGTGGATCGCCCGGTCGCCATTAGGGCTACCGAGACAGCCGCCGCGGCGCCTGCGGAACTGCGCGAACATGAGCGGCCCCGCCGCGGCCGCGCGCGTAAGCAGTCTCCCGAGGTGGAGCCTGTAGACGATTCCACGGCGCCCGAGGCGCCCACTCCCGACCAGACTCCCGAAGAGGACTGATCATGCGCAACTTGCACACCCAAACCCTGGCGGTGTCGGCGCTCGCGTCGGCCGCGCTCGTCAACGGCGCCAACAACGGCGTCACGGTCGACCTCGGCGCGTTCGGAAACGACTTCCGCGACGTGCTGTTCGTCGTCCAGTCCGGAACGGTCACTGATGGTTCTCATGCGGTGACAGTCCAGGAGTCCGCCAACAGCACCGACTGGACCACCGTCCCGGCGCCCCGGATTCTCGGCACCCTGCCGACGATCGTTGCCGCTGACGACAACAAGCTGTACCAGCTCGGTGTGCGCGCCGGGACTGCCAGGTATGTGCGGCTTTTGGTGACCACGTCGGCCGCCACTACCGGCGGTGTCATCTCCGCGGTGGCCGTCCTGGGCGCCGGGAGTAACAACCCGGTGGCGCGGGCATAGCGGCCAATGGCTGAAATCGCGCCGGGGGACCTCCCCGCCGCAGTCCTGGCGCGGTTCGCCGACAACGCGGCCGCCCAGGATGCCATCGACACTGTCCTGGCCGCGGCCCGTCGGTATTGCGGTTGGCATGTGTCGCCCGTCAAGACTGACGAGGCGATCGACATGGACGGTCCCGGAGGTCGGGTGCTGTCGCTGCCGTCACTGAACCTGTTGTCGGTGGCGTCGGTGACGGAACTCGGTGTGTCGCTTGATGTGACCACTCTTGACCGGTCGCGCCGCAAGGGCACACTGACGAAGCCGTTCGGCTACTGGTCGGGTCGGGACGGATCGATCGTCGCCACCGTGACCCACGGCTTCACCGAGGCGGAGGCCGCTGACTGGCGTCGCGCGGTGATCACCATGGTCGGCAAGTGGTCACAGGGCACCACCCGCGATGGCGGCGACATGAAGCGCAAGAAGGTCGACGACGTCGAGTACGAGTGGTTCGAGACGACGGTGTCGACCGATGCGGAACTGTCAGAGCGGTTCGCCGCGTTCAGGATCCTGCAGTCGCCATGAGCTTCGGCAGCCAGACGGTTGGCCTCGTTGCCATTGCGGAGACTGGCCCGCCGGGATATCTCGGCGTGAAAGCCAAGCAGCGCATCGTGACACTGCGTCACGGCGTGCACTTCCGGCCCGCCGGCGTGTCCGAGACCCCTGATGCGGAAACCAACGTCGCAACCGAGCTGTGGAAGCTGACCGACGCACCTGATCTGGTCACCCTCGCCGCGAAGTCGACGGGTGAGGTCATCTACGACGGCACCGACAATCCGGCTGATGTGCAGGCCAACCGATTCCAGATCGATGGCCCGATCCAGCCCAAACATGATTTTGGCGGGGCGCATCACGTGACGATCATGTGCAAACGGAAGTCTGGCTGATGGC